>JAFGVK010000086.1 GCA_016938035.1 Deltaproteobacteria bacterium
GCGCCTCTCTCTCGCCGCGCCTCTCTCTCGCCGCGCCTCTCTCTCGCCGCGCCTCTCTCTCGCCGCGCCTCTCTCTCGCCGCGCCTCCCTCGCGCGGGTCGCCAGCAGGGGCGGTTCCAGCAGCCAGACCTCGGGGCGTCCGTCGCGGCTGACAACCTTGAACAGCTCCAGGGCGCGCGCGCAGGTCGAGGAGGTCGGTGTGGACCGAGGCGCCGGCGCAGGCCTCGATGCGGGCGAGGACCTCGTCCACACGGCCATAGTAGCGGTCGGCGGGGACGAGCAGGCCGCCGAGGACGTGGTGGGTGCGGCGGTGGTTGTACCCGTGGAGGTAGGCGGCGAGGCGGCGCTTCATCTCCCCGACGTCGTAGAAGCGCCGTACGTCGAAGAGCTCCTTGGCGAGGTTGCCGTTGAAGACCTCGACCTTGCCGTTCCACTCCTTGTGCCCGGCGACGACATGGTCCACGCCAAGCTCGGTGAGGAGGGCCGTGAAGCGGGAGATGCCGTTCCAGGCCCTGAAGGCGGGGCCCTTGTCGTGCATGACCGCCTCGGGTCGCCCGTGGCGGGTGACCGCCTCGGTGAAGGTCCCCACGACCATGTCGGCGCGCTCGGCATCGTCGACGCCATGGGCCACGACGAAGCGGCTGTGGTCGTCGATGAGGATGAGGGTGTTGCTCCGGTGGATGTGGCGGTGCACGAGGTCGAGGTGCCAGAGGTGGTTGGGCCGGACCGCCTCGTAGCGGCGGGGATGGTCATCGCGTCGGACCTTGGGCGGGCGGTACCCGGCCTCCTCCATCACCCGGCGGACGGTGTGGCCCCCGACCTTGACGCCCTTGCGGCGGAGCTGGTTGCGGACCTGACTGGGCCCGAGCCCGGGGTGCTGGTGCCAGGTGTCGAGAATCTCCTTGTCGCGCTGGGCCTCGAGGTCTGCGGGGTCGGGCCCGGAGGTGGGGGCCTCGCCCTCTCCGCGTGCGGCGGCCTGGGCCTTGCGCTTCCAGGCCTAGAGCGAGAAGCGGCTGATGCCGAGCTCCCGGCTCGCAGCGGTGACGCCGAGGGCCGCGACCCGCTCGAGGGCCCGGGCCTTCTCGGAGGGGGTGTAGACGCGGGCGGTGTTGCCGGTCTTGACGGGGGTGTCGGCAGGCTGGGGCGTGGGCAAGTCAGCGGACGAGGGGGCCTCGGTGTCGTCGGAGGCCGCTGCGGCCTCGACCGCGTCGGGATGATCGCTGGGATCGGTGTCGTCCGTGGGCTTGAGGAGGGTGTCGTGCGCGTAGCCCTCGATCCCGTTGTGGGCCTTGTGGGCCCAGGAGCTCAGCGTCCCGCGGGGGAAGCCGGTCTCCTGACTGGCCTGTGCCAAACCCACCTCCAGGGTGAGCTCGATGGCGTGCCGCTTCTCGGTAGGTGTGTAGGTGCGAGGGGACTTCATGGCGTGCTGCCTCCACCGCGATCAGCCACCCCGTGGCGTTCGGGGCTTCAGCTCATCTGCGGATGGACAGCGTGAGCCAGGTGCACTGCGGTACTCGCTGGCGCGCACCTCGGTGAGGTGCACCAGGTCGCCCTCGAGGTTCGCGCGAGGCAGGCGCGCCTGCTCTGCCACCCAGGGGCGGTCGTTGGACGGCTTCGGCCCCGCCAGCCACCACAGGCCGAGGGCGAGGGGTGGCGCGGCGAGGAGGGCGAGGCGGTAGCGCATGAGGGGGAGGGTACACGGAGCAGGCGGTCCATCCCTGCGGCGTGGCGCCTCAGGCCACGTCCTCCCAGCGCACCCCCACCATCTCCTCCAGCCGGGCCCACAGGGCCTCGCCGAGGGCGTCGTCCTGGGCCAGTCGGCTCGGGGAGACGGCGCGCTCACCGGAGAAATAGAGGCCGCTCGTCGTGGCGAGGCCCGGGTCGGTCGCGAGGTACACCGAGGTGCGGGCGCCGCGCGCGGGGCCGGGCAGCAGGTACTTCATCAGGCGGAAGGCCAGGCCGCCGAGGCCGGTGAGGTCGCCGTCGTCGCCGAAGGAGGTGGCGATGACCCCGGGGTGGAGGCTGTTCGCGGTGACCCCCGTGCCCTCCAGGCGGCGCGACAGCGCCCGGGTGGCGAGGATCAGTCCCAGCTTGGAGCGGGCGTAGGCGTCCCCCCAGCGGTAGGGCGCGCTGTCCAGGAGGCGGTCCACGTCGGTCTTCTTGAGAGACACGTGGTTTGCGGAGGAGACGCTGACGACCCGCCCCTGCTCGGCGGCGCGCAGGAGGGGGAGCAGCTCCAGGCTCAGCAGGAAGGGCGCGAGGAGGTTCACCGCCACGGTGAGCTCGTGGCCGTCGGCGGACTCCCGGCGGGTGTCGACCGCGAGGCCGGCGTTGTTGATGAGCACGTCCAGGCGGTCGGTCCGCTCGCGCAGGGCGGCAGCCAGGCGGCGCACGTCGTCGAGGCTGGCGAGGTCGGCGACCAGGGGGTGGACCGCGTCGCTGCCGGCCTCCTCCCGGATGGCGCGGACCGCCTCGTCGAGGGCCTCAGCGCGGCGCCCGCTGGCGTACACCGTGGCGCCGCGGCTGGCGAGGGCGAGGGCGGTGGCGCGGCCGATGCCGGCGTTGGCTCCGGTGATGAGGACGGTCTTTCCGAGCATGTCGCGGGTGGTGGTCACGGGGTGTGCTCCAGGTGGAGGATGAGCTGGTCGAGGAGGGCGAGCTCGGCGCGGCGCACCTCGGCGACGTGGCCGAGGACCAGGCCGAGGAGGCCGCCGTGGTGGGGATCATCGGTGTCGTCGGGGCTGAGGCGCTCCAGTGCGCTGAGGAGCTCCTCCCGCCGCTGACGGAGCAGCTGGGCCGCCTCGTCCGCGGGGAGCAGGTCGAGGAGCCCGAGGCTCACCAGGTTGGGCAGGTCCGGGGGCTCGTCCTGGCCGAGCTGGGTGCGCACCAGGTGCAGCAGCGCCTCCTCCCCGGCGGGGGTGAGCTGGTGGATCTGACGGGTGCGCCCGTCGACCGTCTCCTCGCGGGTGCTGAGCCAGCCCCGGCCCACCATCCCGTCCAGCAGGGCGTAGGCGGCGGGGCGACGGAGGCCGATGAGGCCGTTCTCTGCGATGTGGGCGTGGAGCTGGTAGCCGTGCATCCCCGCGTGGTGGAGCACGCCGAGCAGCAGGAGGCGTCGGTGGTCGGTGTGGGTCATGTGCTGCTCCCTGATAGTCAATAATGACTATTCACAGCAGGCCGGGGTGACAAGTCCAGGAGGCCAGAGACCTGCGCTATGCTGTGTCAGGGGCGGGACGCCGCTCCTGGCCGTCACAGGAGTCGCGATGGACAGCATGACGAAGCTCGGACTGCTCGTGGTGGTGGTCATCGTCGGGGGCCTGGCGGTGATCTACACCGCCGGGGAGAGCTTCCTCGGGATGGCCTACGAGTCCGAGTACGGCGAGCCGCCGCCCTGAGCGCAGTCGCTACAGCCCCAGCTCGGCCCGTCGCGCGGCGAGGAGGGTGGCCACCAGCGCCCGGGGAAGTGGCCGGTCCACCGGGAAGCGCAGGGCCCCCTCGGACCAGCCGTAGCCCTCGAGCACCTCGGCGGGCAGGCCGCTGAGCACCGTGCCGCTGTGGGGCAGGTAGGAGAGGTGGCGGCTCGCGGCGGAGAAGCCCGCGAGGAGCCTCCCCCCCAGGCGGAAGGCGGGCACCCCGTAGGAGAGTCCCTCCTCGGCGCCGGGGGCCAGGGCGAGGATGTCCTCCCGCAGCTGCTGGAGGGTGGCGCGCCTCGTGGGCTCGAGGCCGGCAAGGTAGTCGTCGATGGGGGTGCCGGCGGGCGTCGGTCCGGTGGGGTCCGAGCGTCGACCGGGCCGCCACGGCATCCTCATGTAGACATCGCCCGCGCGCAGCTCGTCGAGCATCTGCGCCAGGCGGCGGGCGCGGGTCTCCTCGCGCCTCGCACGGGCGATCCAGCCCAGCCAGTCGTTGCGCTGGTAGGGGGGCCGCGCCTCGTAGGCGGCGGTCAGGCCGGCATCCTCGAGGGCGCGGGCGATGTGGTCGGGCATCGGGTGGCGGGGGCGTGGGGGCACGGGACGCTCCTCAGCGGTCGGGGGATGAGTGACGGTCGGTCCGGACAGCTGCAAGGGGGGGCCGCCTCGCCCGGCCCAGGCACCGAGCCGCTGGACGGCGAGCCCGATCCTGGCTGGCACCGCGGTCGGGGGCTGTTGCTCACGCGCAGGTGAGCCTCCGGCACGGAGGGCGCTACGAGGGCGGACAGCGCGCTCCGCCCGTGGGCGAGGGCACGGCTCATGCACACCAGCTCGGCGGTCTGACTCGCGAGGCCCGACCCCATGACGCCTCCTCCGGGAGAGGCCACAGCGTACCGCGGCCGGCCGCTCCTGTCTCCGCGCAGCAGCTCCGGGCGCGGGCGGTCACCGGGAGGGGGCGGTCGGGCGCCTCCGGTTATCCTGGAGCCCCCCGTAGCTCATGGAGACACCCGTGCCCCGGCCTCAGACCCCGCTGCTGCCCCTGCGGGACCAGCTCGCCCTCGACCGCACCGAGCTGGCCAACCACCGCACCTGGCTCGCCAGCGCCCGCGCGGCCCTGACCCTGTTCGTGAGCGGGGCCTCCTTCCTCCAGTTCTTCGATCACCTGTGGATCTGGGGGATCGGCTGGGGCTTCATCGGCATCTCCGGACCGGTGCTCGCCTTCGGCCTCTACCGCTACCGGCGTCAGCACCGACAGCTGCTGGAGCTGGCCGAGGTGGAGCGGCGGCGGATCGCAGAGCGCTGAGCGCTGCTGCGCC
>JAFGVK010000011.1 GCA_016938035.1 Deltaproteobacteria bacterium
AACGTCTACCAGCGTGAGTAGATCGCAGGGGAGCCTCAATGTCGATCCCCTTCAGGTCATCAGCCTGAGGACTATGCGATCGCCCTGTGGTGCGGGTCCTCCGGCGTGGGGGTGGAGCTGGTGGAGAGCGAGGGATACTCGAGCCCTGACGTCAGCTGTGACGACGTCTGCAGCGCCTTCTCTGCAGGCGGGGTGGCGCTGGTCTGCGCCGATGCCTGCGGCCACGAGGCGGACGGCAGCGGGGTGGTGTCCTGGTTCGAGTCCGAGGGCACCGGCTGGGGGATGTACTACTCCGCGAGCTCCGAGGGGGAGCTGTTCTGCGACTCGAACTTCTTGTTCGGCACGAACAAGGCCTGGTGCTGCTGCGTCCACCCGGACTCGGCTGGCCTCAACTGAGGGCCGGCGCGCTCAGAAGTCGACCCTCAGGCTGATCCCGCCCCCGGAGGGGCCGGCCCAGGGACTCAGGCGCCACTCGGGCTGCGGGCGCAGGTCGAGCGCTGACAGGGCGTCCCCGTCGGGCAGGAGCAGGAGGCTGTCGCCGTCGGTCTCCTCTTCCTCGGGGAGGCCGAGCTGCTTGCGCAGGCGGCGGTTGTAGGCGTCGACGCGGTTCTTGAGCTCCTCGTTCGAGACATAGTGGCGACCGTAGGCGAGCTCCTCCTTCGGGGCCAGCCGGCGCGCGGCGTGGATGGTGAGCACGCCGACCGCGAGGAAGCCCGCCCCAATCCCGAGCATCTCGTAGCGCTTTCCGGGAACCCCTTCGAAATCCCCCACCGCGACCGCGCCCATGAACAGGACGGAGACCACGGTGACAGGCAGACCAACCGAGACCAGCCCGCCGGTCGCGGCCCACCGGAGCTGGGTCGTTCGCCGGAGCTTCCTCATGCCCACATGCCGGTAGAACGTCGGCATCTGGACGCGCTCGTCGTGGATGCCGCGGTACGGGGTGAGGTAGGTGGCGGAGCTCACCACGACGTAGCCGGGGGTGTACTGGCCCCAGGGGAGATAGCCCGCCGAGGTGTGCTCCTGCATCTCCAGGTGGTAGAAGGACCGGTCATAGGTCTCCCACGCCCTCGCCAGGCTCGGGTCCTCCCGCGAGGAGCGCGGTGCTGGCGCGGCCACGGCCTGCTGAGGCACCGGCGCGGCCGTCTGTGCGGCGGGTGCGGAGGCCTCCAGCGTCCCTCCGGCGGAGGACAGGGAGAAGGAGCCCACGCTCGTCCCGCCCTTGTCGAAGGCGGTGCCCACCGCGAGCAGCTCGTCGCCGGCGCCGGGGTAGATGCGCACCACCAGGACCCGGTCCACCGGCAGGTTCGCCGCCGCGGTGAGGATGTCCTCGTCTCCGAGCTCGTCCTTGCCGCCGAGAGCCCTGTCGTCCATCACCAGGGCGGCGTGCTCGCGCAGGGCGGCGCGGATGGCCACCGCGGCGGGCTCGGCGTCCTCAGGGGCGGCGACCAGCACCTTGTGCCCGGTGCCGCCCAGCTCAGCGGCGAGGGCGGCCCCGTCCACCACGGCGGACCAGTCGGGGGTGTCGGCGAGTGCGGTGCTGCCCCACAGGAGCAGGGAGAGAGCGAGGGCGGTGCGCATCGTGTGGCCTCCAACACATCCGTGTAGGGGACCATACTCACGCAGTGAGGCGATGTCCACGGCCCTCCCTCCTCGTTCAAGAGACCCGCCCGGCGAGAGGGCCTGGTCTACCGTCCCTCGTGGCGACAGCGGGCCCTCCCAGGAGCACCGGGTGGAGGCAGTGGCTTGAAGCTCCTATGGGTGGAGCGCTGTGAGGTCCAGGGCGTCGTGGGGTAGGAGGAAGGCAGCGAACGCTCGTTCGCGACTGCCGCAAGCGAGCGCAGCGAGCGGCCGACACCGCCCACGGTGTTCTGGGGTCAGCGATCCGGAACCCCGTGGGAGAGCACGGGCAGGGTGGTTGTCGACCTTTCCTCGCGTCGGGTGAGGGCGGCGCGCTGTCGGGTCTTCGGAGGCCTGATTGGAAGAGCGGTGGCGATGGGGTGTGATCCATGACCCGGTCTGGATCGAGCAGAGCGACCACAACGTCCTCTTCTCCAGGCTTCGGAAAAGACGTATCTACGTTGAGTTCTAGCAGAGGTACCAACGAAGTCCGAGTGCCTTGCCATCGCGCCAGACCGGAGAGTGATTCACGCCCTGGCGATGGTGACACGGACTACACATCGCCGCGCGGTCGGGTGAGGGAATAATGGACTCGCATACCGTGCTGTGGCGGTGCTATCTTGCCGTCGGTCCCGCCGCTTGTCCGGTGGGGCCGCACGCCACTTCACGAGGTGCTCTATGAACAAGCTGCTCTCCCTGTCCCTCATCGCCCTCCTCGCCGCCTGCGGCGAGAAGTCCGCTCCCGCTGATGACGTCGCTGGGACCTTTGTCGGCGAGATCACCGGTGTGGTCACCCAGCTCGACTACACCGTGCAGGTCGCGGCGGTGGACTCGGACACCATCTCTATCTCCGGCGCTGACTTCACCACCTTCGAGGTGGACCTCGAAGAGGTCGGCGGGCTGATCGTGCAGGTGTCCAGCGACGCTGCCACGGTGCTCTCCTACAGCGATGACTCCCTGCAGTTCACCTACGAGGGTGTGGAATCTGTCATCTTCAACGGCGTGCGCGCTGGCACCGAGGAGTCGGACACCGACACGGACGCCGATACGGACTCCGACACCGACACCGACACCGACACCGACACCGACACCGACACCGACACCGACACCGACACCGACGTCGACGTGGCCTCGAGCATAGTCGAGGGCGACTACAGCGGCGCTATCTCGGGCCCGGTGAACGACGCGGACTACACCATCACCCTCACCGCGGTGGACAGCGTCACGGTGGCCGTGAGCGGCGCCGACTTCACCACCTTCAACATCCCCCTGGTGGTGTCCGGTGATGAGGTGGATCAGGCCGCCACCTGGACCGACGGGAGCTTCTCGTGGGCGGACGGCGACCTGTCGCTGTTCTACTCACCCCTGACCCTGAGCTTCTCCGGCTCGCTCGACTGAGGGCGCGCGGTCGCGTCCGCGGGCCGCTGGCGCCCCCCTGCGATCGCCCACACCGTCGCAGGGCTCCAGATCCCAGGGGCCCTCCCTCACGAAGCCCTTGGGACTGCCGCTTCTATGGTGCGTCCCTCCAAGGCCCGTGAGCTGTGTCACAGGCTGCGACAGGACGCCCGCATAAAACTTGACGGATTCGTACAGTTGGATAGCCTGCGGGCATGAAAATGTCTGCCGCCGAAGAATACGGCCTGCGCTGTCTGCTGCAGGTCGCCCAGCACAAGGGTCCCGAGCCCATCGGGATCGCCGAGATCGCTGAGGCGGAGGGCCTGTCTCCCGAGTACGCCGCCAAGCTGCTGCGCCTCCTCCGCAAGGGGGAGCTGGTCAACAGCACCAGAGGGGCCAAGGGCGGCTATCACCTGGCCAGGCCGGCTCACGAGATCAGCGTCTGGAGCGCGATCCTGGTGCTGGACGGGCCGCTGATCGAGGACAGCCACTGCAAGGTCCACACCGGGCGGCTGCCGGCCTGTGTGCACAGCACCGCCTGCTCCCTGCGCGGGCTGCTCACCTATATTTCCATCAACCTCGAGAACGTCCTGAAGAACCTCACCCTCGCGGACCTCTTCCAGAGCGAGGACGCCGTGCGCGCCCAACTGGAAGCGGCCCCCGAGGGCGAGGACCAGGGCGCAGGAGGAGAGCCATGAGTCGCACAGAGGACGTGCTCCCAGGCGAGGAGTACAAGTATGGCTTCGTCACCGACGCCGACACCGACATCATCCCCCCGGGCCTGAGCGAGGACGTGGTGCGGCTGATCTCTGCCAAGAAGGGTGAGCCGGAGTGGCTGCTGGAGTGGCGGCTCAAGGCCTACCGGCGCTGGCTCGAGATGGTGGAGCCCCACTGGGCGCACCTGCACTATGACCCCATCGACTACCAGTCGATCTCCTACTTCGCCTCGCCCAAGAAGGACGGCCCCAAGAGCCTGGACGAGGTGGACCCCGAGATCCTCGCCACCTTCGAGAAGCTCGGCATCCCCCTCCACGAGCGGGAGGCCCTCGCGGGGGTGGCGGTGGACGCGGTCTTCGACTCGATGTCGGTGGCCACGACCTTCAAGGGCAAGCTCAACGACATGGGCATCATCTTCTGCTCGATGACCGAGGCGGTCCACGAGCACCCGGAGCTGGTCAAGAAGTACCTGGGCTCGGTGGTGCCGGCGGGCGACAACTTCTACGCCGCCCTCAACTCGGCGGTGTTCTCGGATGGGTCCTTCGTCTACATCCCCAAGGGCGTGCGCTGCCCGATGGAGCTGTCGACCTACTTCCGCATCAACGCCGCCAACACCGGGCAATTCGAGCGCACCCTCATCATCGCGGACGAGGGCGCCTACGTCTCGTACCTGGAGGGCTGCACCGCCCCGATGCGGGACGAGAACCAGCTCCACGCGGCGGTGGTTGAGATCGTCTCCCACGCCGACGCCA
>JAFGVK010000087.1 GCA_016938035.1 Deltaproteobacteria bacterium
CTTCGACATCATCCGATCCTATCGGAGCGTATTTGGTACACTTGTCGTTTTGGATTCACACCCTAGCGTGACTTTGCGATTGCCCTGCCCCACCCCCCCTCTGTGGCTCTGCCCTCCTTGCGCGAGCCCGCAAGAACGGTCCCCACCTCGGACACCACCCCCACCCCCCACTGGACCACGAATTTCCCCCCACCCGGGGACCCCCGGGGTGACCATGTCTGGGGGGTCGGGTCTGGACCTCTACCCCGAGGACCTCCAAGCCCGCAGGAAGCCACCCGAGCGTGTCGAGGTGCGCGGGGCGCTCGCCCCTGTCCCCGAGGTCCCCCGCGCTGCGCCGTCGCCGCCTGCGTGGCAGGAGAGGGCAGGAGGGGGCCTATCCGAGGGTCAGCGTCCGGCTCCCCGCGTCGTAGGTCACCGCACCCCAGCGCCCTGGCGTGCACCGAAGGCCCTCGTACTCGATGAACCCCCGATAGCCGCTCGCACCGGGCGGGAGGTTCGCCGCGACCCGACGCGCCGCCGTCTCCGCGAGGAAGCGAAGGTCCGTCCTCCCCGGACACCCCACCACCCGGACAACGACCTGGACCGTCAGCGGCCCGAGGGGGGCGTCTCCGACCCCGGTGACCCGCACCTTTCCGATGACTCCCGCGCCGAGGACACCGCCCTCCAGGTGGGTCCGAAGGTCCTTCTGCACCGCTCCCACCGTCATCATCGCGTCCCACACCACGTCCTCCGAGAGGCCCTCCGCTCGGGCGACCTCACCGGGGGCGTCCTTCGCACCCCGGAGCCCCGCTTCATGGATGGCCTGACGCAGGGCGAAGAGGCGCGCATAGGTCAGCCCCGCCGCCGCGCCCGCCTCCGCACCCGCGACCTGCTCCGGGTCCGCCCACGCCGGCACACCCGAGGGGGCCTCCGTGCTGTCCGGGTCTCCCGCCTGGGGGACGGGCTGTTCCTCCCTGTCGACGGGCCCCTGCTGGGCTTCTCGCGCCGCCGCGTCCCCATCCTGCGCGGGGACCGCCTGAAGTGCCGAGAGCATCCCCCCGAACCCGCAGGTCAGGACGAGTCCCCCCGCGACGAGGAGCACCACCACCGTGTTCTGCTTCATCCTTCCTCCTCCGAGGCCCACCCATCGGCTGAACGGCGTCAAGGCGACCACGCTGTGACTCCTTCTATACCGTACATCGCATGGTCTGGTCTGGAGCGGTCGTAGCGTGTCCCATGCGGGGCATGCCGATTCCCCAAGCCGAACAGCACCTCCGCGCCGCTCTCGGAGCGCGACTCGCCCGCCTCCGACACGCTCGCGGCCTGACCCAAGAGCAACTCGCGGAGCGCGTCGGGTCGGCCCCGCAGACCATCCGACGCATCGAGCGAGGGCGCACCACCGCCCCCTTTGGACGCCTCCTCGACCTGGCCGAGGCCCTCGGGGTCTCCCTCCGCGACCTGTTCGAGGACGAGGACGCCCCCATCACCCCGCCGCCCTGGAACCCGGAGGAGGCCCGCGTCATCGACCTCTACCGGGGCACCCCCGAGGCGGACAAGCCCCTCCTCGTCGGGGTGATGGAGCGCTTCGCCGCGCGCCGCTGACCCAGCGCTTGGGGCAGGGCGACGGGAGAGAATCTCCGCTTGTCGAGCTCGACACAAGGACTGTCGCTCTCCCCCGAAGGGTCCACCTCCGGGGATGGGCGGCGTTTTACGCGGGGAAACGCCGCACGGTAGACCTCGGGGCGTCCCCCTGACCCCGAGGAACCTCGATGGAACCGACCCGCACCGTCGCCTATCTCCGCGTCTCCACCGACAAGCAGGCCGAGCATGGCGTCTCGCTCGACGCCCAGCGTGCCAAGGTGGAAGCCTATGCCCGTCTCTACGACCTCGACCTCATCGAGGTCATCGAGGACGCCGGACAGAGCGCGGGCTCTCTGGCGCGTCCCGGCTTGCAGCACGCCCTCTCCCGCCTCCGAGAGGGCGACGCCGACGCCCTGCTGGTGGTGAAGCTCGACCGGCTCACCCGCTCGGTCCGCTACCTCGGAGACCTCCTGGAGGCGTGGTTCCATCCCGGCGGCTACGCCCTGATGTCGGTCTCCGAGAACATCGACACCCGCAGCGCCGCCGGGCGTCTCGTCCTCAACGTCCTCGCGAGCGTCGCACAGTGGGAGCGGGAGGTCATCGGCGAGCGGACCCGCACCGCCCTGGAGCACAAGCGCACCCGACGGGAGTACACCGGCGGTCGGCTCCCCTTCGGGTGGCGTCTCGCGCCCGACGGTCGCGCCCTGGAGGAGGAGCCCTCGGAGCAGGTCGTCATCGAGGCGGCGCAGCGTCTCCGACGACAGGGGCTGTCGCTGCGACAGGTCATCCTCGGACTCGCCCGACAGGGGCACGTCAGCCGGGAAGGAACAACCTTCTCCCTCTCGATGGTCTCGAAGATGGTCAAGGAGGCGGCATGAGCCCCCGCCCCAAGGTCCACGTCGGGGCCCGTCTCCCCGTCTCCCCGCCGCCCAGGTCGACCGCCTCGATGGGCGGGTCAGCGCCTGGCGAGAAGCACTCCCCGGTGTCCGGGTGACCCGTACCGACGTGCTCCGTGTCCTGCTCGAGGTCGGACTGAACCACCCTGACGGCTGGCCTCCGGGCGTCCTCCCCGACGAGGAGGCAGCGCAGGAGGAGGAGGAGGGCTGATGCCCGGCACCCTCCACGTCCTCCGCCCTGCACCGGCCGGTCCCTCGGACACCGCCGCCCGCCGCCTCCTTGAGGCATGGCTCGAAGACGTGAAGTACCGCGCCGACCTCGCCGAGGGCACCAAGGACAACTACCGCCGGGTGGTGAAGGCGCTGGTGGCGTGGGCGGGGGACACGCCCTTCCTCCAGCTCGACCTGCACGGCTACGTCCACCACCGCCGGGCGCTGGGTATCGCCCCCCGCACCCTCGACCTGGAGCTGACCGTCCTCCGCATGGTCTTCCTCTGGAGCAAGGAGGAGCGGAGCCTTCCGATAGACGCCCACCTCCGCTTTCCCCGCCTCCGGGTGGACCGGCGGAAGTTCGTCATCAACCACCGCACCCCGACGCCGGACGAGGTGTCTCGGGTACTGGAGGCCATGCCCGACGACGACTGGAGGCTGGCCCTCTCGCTCCTCGCGAAGACGGGGGCGAGGGTCGGCGAGGTCACCGCGCTCCGAGGGCAGGACTACGACGGCTCCCGTCAGCTCCTCGCCCTCGGGGCCTCGGAGGGGAACACCAAGACCGGCCTGCGCTGGTTCCCCCTCGACGACGAGAGCGCCGCCGCCCTGGCGGGGAGGAGCGGGAGAGCGGCTGGCCCCCTCTTCGACTTCGAGGGGCTCACCGACCCCAAGCAAGCGCTCCGCAAGCGGCTTGCCCGGGCCTGCTTCACCGCGAGGGTCCCCGAGTTCACCCCCCACGGCCTGCGTCGGATGGTCGTCGGTCGCCTGATGCGGGCGGGGGTCGACCCCGGGACCGCCGCGAGCCTGACGGGGCACTCGGTGACGGTGATGCTCCGCCTCTACCAGGAGGTCACCGACGAGGACCGCCGCCGAGGTGCGGAGCGTGCGGCGCTGGGCGTGCTGTCGGGTCGATGAGCTCCCGAGAGGGAGCCGGGTGTGCGATACTCCCGAGCACGGCATGGGCCGTGTGGCTCTTTGAAAGGAAAATACCTGCCCTACGGCTCCGCCTCGGACCGCCGGGACGCCCGGAACAGGTACCGCTACCTCGGCGTCGAGCGGGACGAGGAGACCGGCCTGATGATGACCGGGCCGAGGACCTATGACGCGGGGACGGGGCGGTTCTGGCAGGGGGATCCCCTCGCCGGGGAGCAGGTCGACAAGAGCCCGTTCGGGTACGCCAGTGGGAATCCTGTGGGGCGGCTCGATTGGAGTGGGTACGAGGAGAATTCGTTTGCTGAGGCGGAACGTCAGTGGGCAGAGGCCAAGTCCGCTGGGCTGGAGGCAGCCGCTCACCCGATGCCTAGCCTGACAGATTGGAAGGACCCCGGACAGGCTGCGTCAACGGCGTCAGAAAGCATCTCAGCGAAAGCAATCTATTTCAAAGAAACTGCCGAAGCGGTGGGTGCCTCTGCAAGAGCTTGGGGAGATACCGTAGTTCGAATCCATGATGCGATAGAGCGGGGGGACTATCAGTCTGTATTGGATGAGTTTGACGATCCCATTGAAGAGCGCTCCAGCCCACCAGACGTTTCCGAAAAAAACGAGGATTCAACACAGGCTGGCATCGGCGTCAGAGCACGGAACCAGAGAGACAGGGAACAAACAGAATATACGCGAGTTCGCCACTACACAAATCGAACTGGCAGCAAGCGGATTGAAGCAGATGGGGTAATTCGCGCGCATGACAACAACCGGATCTACGTAGAATTCGCCAACAAGAAGGCACTGTCGCGTGTAGAAGCTGGGTGCGGATCGGGCACTGCTACGTCCAGGCAGCCCTATGATAGCTAATTGCGATTATGCGAGGAATAAAGTATATTCCAAGCGC
>JAFGVK010000088.1 GCA_016938035.1 Deltaproteobacteria bacterium
CGGAGGGCCGCGATCACGCGGATCACGAGGGCGCGGATCACGACCGCGATCACGCTGAGGGCCACGATCACACGGCCCACGACCACGATCACGCTGCGGGGCACGCGGCCCACGCCGGGTCGGAGGGCCGCGATCACGCGGCCCACGAGGACGCGGATCACGACCACGACCACCTCGAGCCCCTCCACGTCCACGACGAGGGCCTCAAGCACGTCAGGGTGGCGCGCGAGCTGGACGGGGTGATCACCGTGGTGCCCGGGGAGCTCCACGCGAGGACGTGGGCCCCGTCCCTGCGCATCCCCGGAGAGACCCGCGTCGCGACCGACAAGGTCGCGGAGCTGTCCGCGCCGGTCGCGGTGCGCCTCCTCTCGCTCGACCACCCCGAGCACGCCTCGGTGCGCCCCGGGGAGCGGCTGGGGGTGCTGGAGCTGGTGGACCCCAGCGTGCGCGAGCTGCAGATGCGGGCGGTAGAGGCTCGGGCAGAGCGGATGCGGGTCCGCACTGAGCTGGATCGGAGCAGGGCCTACCTCGCCGCGCTGGGGGGCGCCGACGCACAGGAGCGCCGGCGGGTCGAGGCCGATGGCAAGGTGCTGGAGGCGGGGCTGGCCGCGGCGGAGAGCACGCTGAGCGCGGTGCTGGCTGGGCTGGAGCTGGCTGGGCTCACCGAGGGGCAGCGCCGCGCCCTGGAGGAGCGGGGCGAGGTCGCGACCCAGGTGGAGGTGCGCGCCCCCCACATCGGATCCGCTGCGCGGCTGGAGCTGCGGACGGTGGCGGTGCACCAGGGCGAGACGGTGGGGGCTGGCTCCACCCTGTTCGAGCTGGTGGCGCTGGACCCCCTGCTGGTGGTGGGGGAGGCGCTGGAGGGGGACGTGAGCGCGGTGCGCGAGGCGGTGCGCGCCGGCCTCCCGGTGACCGTCCGCTTCCCCGACGGGGCCCCCGCGGCCGAGGGCCTCACCGTCCACGCGGTGGAGGGGGCGCTCCACGATCCAACGCAGCGGGTCACGCGCTTCTTCGTCCACCTCCCCAACACCATCCGCTCCGAGCACGTCGACGGAGCCCACCGCTTCGCCGACTGGGAGTACCGGGCGGGGGCCAGGGTGGAGATCGCGGTGGCGCGCGCCGCGCCGCGCCCGGCCTTCGTGCTCCCCTGGAGCGCGGTGGTGCAGGAGGGCGTCGCGGGCTGGGTCTTTCGCCAGGAGTCCGACGGGGGCTGGGTGCGGATGCCGGTGCAGCTCGTCGAGCAGGAGGTGGGCGAGGTGGTGGTCGCGGGCAAGGACCTGCGCGAGGGCGACACCCTCGCGATGGATGGCGCCACGCAGCTTCAGATGCTCCTGGCCGCGGGCGGAGCGGATCCCCATTTCGGCCACAACCACAACCACTGAGGCGCCGCGATGATCAAGGAACTTCTGTCCTGGTCGGTGTCGCGCCCGTGGGCGACCCTGCTGCTGGCCCTGGCCCTGCTCCTGCTGGGGGCGCGCGCCCTGTGGGTGCTGCCGGTCGACATCTTCCCCGACCTGACCCCGCCCACGGTGACGGTGATGGCCGACGCCCACGGGCTGGTGCCCGAGGAGGTGGAGGCGCGGGTGACGGTGCCGCTGGAGGTCGCGCTGGCGGGCACCCAGGATCTGGAGGGGATGCGCTCTACGTCGGGGGATGGCCTCTCGCAGGTGCACCTGACCTTCGCCTGGGGGACCGACCCCTACCTGGCCCGACAGATGGTGCAGGAGCGCCTCCAGCTGGCGATCAGCGCCCTCCCGGAGGGGGTGCAGGTGGAGCTGGCGCCCATGGCCTCCCTCACCGGAGAGGTGCTCGACCTGGCGCTGGTCGCGGACGAGGGGGCGCTGTCGCCTCAGGAGCTCCACACCTTCGGCCTGTGGACGGTGCGGCCGAGGCTGATGGCGGTGCCAGGGGTGGCGCAGGTGGTGATGATCGGGGGCGAGGCCCGGCAGCTCCAGGTGCTCGCCGATCCCAACCGCCTCCAGCGCCAGGGCCTGAGCCTGGGTGCCCTGGCGGACGGCCTGCGGGGCGCCAGCCAGAACGCCAGCGGTGGCTACCTGGTGCAGGGGAACAGGGAGCTGCCGGTGCGCTTCTTCGGGCGCCTCACCACCCCGGAGGAGGTGGAGGAGACGGTGGTGGGCACAGTGTCCGGCCGGCCGCTCAGGGTGCGTGACGTGGCGCGGGTCGAGGAGGGGGCGGAGTACCCCCGCGGCTCGGCGGCGGTGGACGGGGAGCCGGGGGTGGTCTTCTTGGTCTTCAAGCAGCGGGGGGTGAACACCCTCTCCCTCACCGAGCGGGTCGACGCGGTGGCCGAGGAGCTCGGCAACACCCTCCCAGAGGGGGTGCACCTGCGGCGCGACCTGTTCCGGCAGGCCACCTTCCTGCGGCAGGGGGTGGACAACGTGCTGGACGCGGTGCGGGACGGGGCGATCCTGGTGGCCCTGGTCCTGTGGGCCTTCCTCCGCAACCGGCGCGCCGCCGCCGTCACCCTGGTGGCGATCCCGCTCTCGATGGCCGCTACCGCCCTGGTGCTCCAGGCGCTGGGGATGAGCTTGAACACCATGACCCTGGGGGGCATGGCCCTGGCGGTGGGGGAGCTGGTCGACGACGCGATCGTGGGGGTAGAGAACACCCTGCGCCGCCTGCGCGAGCCCGCAGGGGGCAGGGGGCTGGCGGAGCGGGTGATCGCCGCCACTGTGGAGGTGCGCGGCCCCATGCTCACCGGCACCGCGATGGTGATGGTGGTCTTCCTCCCGCTGCTCGCCCTGCAGGGGCTGGAGGGGCGGCTGTTCGCACCCCTGGCGATCTCGTACGGGGTGGCGCTGCTGGCCTCGCTGGTGGTGTCCCTCACCGTGACCCCGGCGCTGGGCATGCTGCTGTTCCGGCGCCCGCAGCCTGATCCCGGCGGCGCCTCGCGCGGGCTGGAGCGCCTCGCGGGGTGGGGGATCGGGCTGTCGCTCCGGCGGCGCTGGCTGGTGCTCGGGGCCGCGGCGCTGCTCCACGCGGTCGGACTGCTGCTCTTCCTCAGGGCCGACGCCGAGCTGCTGCCCTCCTTCGACGAGGGGACGGTGCTGGTGATGACCTTCGCCCCGGCGGGCACCAGCCTGGAGGCCTCCGCGGGGATGGCGGACCAGCTCGCGCACGCGCTGGCCGAGGTGCCGGGGGTGCAGAGCGTCACCCGCTACACCGGCCGCGGGGAGCACGACGAGCACGCCCCCCCGGTGGGCATCTCGCACATTCTCCTCACCCTGGACGCCAAGGGCGCCGCCTCGCGCGAGCAGACCCTGGCCGAGGTGAGGGCGCGCTCCGCCAGGATCCCCGGCCTGTCGGCGAGCGTGGGGCAGCCCCTCGCCCACCGGATGGACCACCTGATGAGCGGGGTGCAGGCTCAGGTCGCGCTCAAGGTCCACGGGCCGGACCTGGAGACCCTGCGCGAGCTGGCGGCCAAGGTGGCGGGGGTGATCCGCAAGGTGCCGGGCGCCACCGATGTCCAGGTGGAGCCAGAGGCCCTCGCGCCGCAGCTCCACGTCCACCCCCACCAGGGGAGGATCGCCACGGTGGGCCTGAGCCCCGGCGCGCTGGCCGAGGAGCTGGAGCGGGCGGTGGGCGGAGAGGTGGTGGGCGAGGTGCTGGACGGCACCCGGCGCTTCGACCTGCTGGTGCGGCTTGAGCGGCCCGCTCGCGGCTCGGTGGAGGCCCTGCGCGCCCTGCCGCTCTCCCTCCCCACCGGGGGCTTGGCCCGGCTGGGCGATCTGGCGCGGATCGATGAGGCGTCCGGTCCGACGGCGATCTCCCGCGACGAGGGGCTGCGGCGGGTGGCGGTGCAGGCCAACGTGGCGGGGCGCGCGGTGGGCGCCGCGGTGGAGGCGATGGAGGCGGCGGTGCGGGAGGCAGAGGCGAGCTTTCCCCCGGGCTACGGGGTGACGATGGAGGGGCAGTTCCGCTCTCAGCGCAGCGCCTCGCGCACCCTGCTGGGCCTCTCGCTGGTGGCCCTGCTGGGGGTGGTGGGGCTGCTCTCCGCGCGCTTCGGCTCCCTCCGCCTGGGTCTGCTGGTCCTCGCGAGCGTTCCCTCGGCCTGGGTGGGGGGGATCCTCCTGCTCGCGCTGACCGGGCAGCCGCTCTCTGTGCCGGCCCTGGTCGGCTTCGTCTCCCTCACCGGGCTGGCCGGGCGCAACGGGCTGCTGCTCCTCACCAGGACCCTGCAGGGGATGGACGGCGCGCCGCTCAGCGAGGGGCTACTGCGCCGCTCGGGGATGGACCGGGCGGTGCCGGTGGTGATGACCGGCCTCACGACCGGGGTGGGCCTCGCGCCGCTGCTCCTCGCCGGGCAGAGCACCGGCCGCGAGCTGCTGTACCCGGTGGCGACGGTGGTGGTGGGGGGGCTGATCTCCTCGACAGTGGCCGAGTTCTCGCTGCGGCCCATCCTGTTCTGGACCCTGGGGCGCGGCGCCGCAGAGGCGCTGGGGAGGCGCGGGGGCGTGGGGGAGTAGGGGCGCCCCGGGGCGTCGCGCGCTGGCTCACCTGGGGGGCGGCGGATCCCCGGTGATGAGCAGCTCGGGGAGGGTGATCCTGCCGCGCTCGTCGCGCGCGGCGGCCTCGAACATCCCGCCCAGCTCGCGGCGCCACGCCTCATCCAGCGGCTCCATCGCCCGCTCGTCGCGCGCCCAGCTCCCGTCCTCGCGGAGCACCAGCCGCCAGGGGAGGATCAGGATCGGGGCGCCGGCGGCCACCCTGCCAAACAGCCAGCGCATCGGCTCCCGGTCTACCCCCACGCAGCCCTCGGTGAAGTGAGCTGGCCCTGTGGCCCACTCGTGGATCAAGATCGAGCCCCCCATCGCGGAGGTCTGGGAGGGGAGCCGCCCCGCCTCAAGCGCGCCCAGCAGGCCCTGGGCGGTGTGCTCGTCGATGAGGCCGTCCCTGCGGGCCTCGCGGACGTCCTGGAGGCTGGGGTAGGAGATCAGCAGGGCGTGGCCGTAGCGGGTGCTGGGCAGGCCGTCCGCCGGGTCGCTGGAGCGCCGCTCAGCGACGGTGTACCAGCCCTCCGGGGTGCTGGAGAAGTCCATCACCCGCTTGGGCTCAAAGGGGGTCACCCCCATCGAGATCGGGAAGCACCCCCGCACGCCGCCGTCGTGGACCAGCCGCCCGCGCTGGTAGAGCCCGAGCTTGTAGGGGCGCTTGAAGACCACCACCAGCGCCGGAGCCTCTACCGCCTGGGAGCTCCCCAGGGGCTCGGGGAGCAGGTCCAGGGACTCGGGGCAGTCGGTCAGCTCGGCGGGAGCGGGCTGCTCGACCGAGACGATCTGCTCGATGAGAGCGGTGTCCTCGCGAAGGGAACCGCCTCCCGCTCCCCCGCACCCCAGCAGGGCCCACAGCGTCCATCCGGGCATCGTCGCTCCTTGCTGAAGCGGTTGACACCGTCGGCCAGGGTCGGTTCCAGCCTCGCCGCGCTCTCAGGTGCTCCAGCAGGTCGCGGAATCTTGACATGGCAACAGAGCGCTTCCAGAGAAACTTTATGGTGTGTCTATTTTGACACCTTGCACCCGCCTGTATGGCGTGTCACTCTGATCGTGTCCTTCCCCCGGGCCTCGCGCCCTGTCCCCCTCCCCGGAGCACGCCATGAACATGCGCGCCTACGTCTCGGAGCACCGCCGCGCCGAGCGTCACCCCACCTCCGCCTGGTTTCGCCTCTACACCAGCCTGTCCTCGGGCGGGTACACGGTGAAGCTCGAGAACATCTCCAGCACCGGCGCCCTGGTCCGCACCCGCTTCTGCCCCCCCGAGGGGGAGCAGGTGACCTTCGTGGCGCTCAACGAGTTCTACCGTCCGATCTTCTCGGGGAACGCCGTGATCCGGTGGACCAACGAGTCGGACCAGTCCGACTTCTTCGGCGGACACCGCGACAACGGCTTCGGGATCCAGTTCGCCCAGCCGATCGACCTGAGCCAGGTCTCCCTCGAGGGCTGATCGCGGCGCCGCCGGGCGGCCCGGTGCTCCCGCGGGTCGCGCGCTGCACCGGGCGCTGGGTCCTGCCGAGCCTCGGGCGAGCGGGTGGAACCACGACTATTTGCGTTCGGACCGGATCTCCTGTCCTAGCTGGTGATCTCACCGCCGCGAGCGCTGAGCCTCCCGGCGGGTGACGCGAGGGGCCCCGCGGGTGCCGCGCCCTGGTCTAGGGCTCGGCGGGCTGGTCGCGGTCGCGATCTTCCGGGTGCTCCTCCTCGGGGAGCCCCGCTGAGGGGTCGGTGGGATCGCAGTCCTCGTAGACCGGCACCTCCCGCTGGGCGGGCGGGGGGGTGGGGCAGGCGAGCAGGAGGCAGAGCAGGTTCATCGAGGAGAGGTATCTCGCGGTGGGTGTCCTGTACCAGCCTCCGTCCGGGCCTCGCGCCGCCAGCGCGGGCCATGATCGTCGTTTGGCCCAAGGTCTGCTCACCGCTTGCCGTGCTGGCGGAGGGAGCGGGTGCTGCTAGCGCGCTGAGATCCCAAAGACCGCCGACCCGATGGCCGCCGCCCAGTGGGCCTCGCCCTCCTTCGTGTCCGCCGTTGGGGTCGGGGCCTGCGTCCCCCCCAATCCCCTCCTGCTGGGGGCTCGCCGCCCCCCCTCCCCCTGCGCGATCGGGCGCTACCCCCGTGCCGGAGGCCCCTCCGCATGACCCGCTTGGGCGGAACGATGATCAGGGTCGAGCGCTGAGGTCCCCGGCGTCGAGGGCTAGGAGGGAAGAAGCGAGCGCCCGTTCGCGACGGGCAGGCGCGCACCGCGAGCGGCCGGCGCCGCCCTCGGCGTCCTGGGGGCAGCGAGCCTGCCGCGGGTCGGACCCTGCCCTCTCCCGGGGCAGGATCCGCCGGAGGGCGCGGCGGGGCAGGAGCGCGCGCGGCGGTGGAAGGCATTACACTCCTCCCCTGCCGGAGGTTCCCATGAAGCAGCGCATCCGCGAGCACTTCGCGGCCCACAGGGCCCGCTACCGCGAGGAGCTCCTCGCGCTCCTCACCGACATGGTGGCGGAGCCCACCGTCAACGCCGGGCGCGCCGCCCTCGCCGACACTCCAGCGCTGACGGTCCCCGGGGAGGAGACCCGGATCGTCGACCTGGTGCGGCCGGTGGTGGAGGCGCTGGGCGCGCACACAGAGGTCCACGCCCTCCACCCGCTGCGGGCGAACCTCCTCGCGACCCTGGGCACCGAGGGGCCGATCCTCGCCGTGGGGGTCCACGCGGACATCGTCCCCCCAGGGGACGGCTGGGACTCTGATCCCTATGTGGTGACGGTGCGGGACGGGAAGGCCTACGGGCGCGGGACCCTCGACGACAAGGGCCCCATCGCGTCCTCAGTGGCGGCGATGCGCCTGCTCACCGAGGTGGGGGTGCCCCTCGCGGGGCGCTTCCAGCTGGCGGTGATCGCCTCCGAGGAATTCCGCGAGGCGGGGGAGCCGGACCCGGGGATCGGCTTCCTACTGGAGCGGGGGCTGCTCAAGCCCGATTTCGCGATCATCCCCGACATCGGCGAGCACATGGACCGCATCGACGTGGCCGAGAAGGGGCGGCTCCAGGTCCACGTGCGAGCGTTGGGCCGCCAGGCCCACGGCTCCACCCCGGAGCGGGGGGTGAACGCGGTCAACCAGCTCGCGCGCTTCTTGGTGGCACTGGAGGGGCACACCCTCGCCCACACCCCCCACGAGGTGCTGGGCGGCCCCTCGGTCAACGTGGGGATCTTCCGCGGCGGTGCGGCGGCGAACATCGTCCCCGGCGAGGCGGAGGCGGTGATCGACATCCGCTATGTGCCCGGGCAGGGCGCAGCGGCGATCCTCGCTGAGCTGCGGGCGCTGGCCGCGCAGGTGGGCGGGTCGTGGGAGCTGCGGCTGGGGGATGTGTCGGTGCCTCACGCGATCGACGCGGACAACCCGCTGGTGCACGCCATCCGCGCCAACAGCGTCGTGGTGCGCGGGGTCGACCCGCAGCCCTTCGGGATGGGCGGCGGCACCTTCGCCAAGAGCTTCAACCTGGGCGGGATCCCCGCGGTGGGCTGGGGCCCCGGCGACGACGAGGACTTCCACGTCGCCAATGAGTCGGTGCCGGTGGAGGAGCTGGTGGACTTCGCCGAGCTGCTCGCCCTGGTGGCGGTGGACCTGCTGGGGCTGCGCGAGGGGTAGTGGGGGGCTTCGACGCGCACACCCACCTGGACCTGATGGGGGAGCCCGCCGCGGCGATGGCGCGGGCCCTCGCGGCGGGGGTCTCTGGGGTGGCGATCGCGGGAGCCGACCCAGTCCGCTGGCCGGAGGTGCTGCGGGTCGGCGCGGCGGTCGGCGCGGTGGTGACCCTGGGCCTGCACCCCTGGTTCGTCGACGCGGGGTGGGAGGTGGCGGTGGCGGCCCTGCCGCGCCCGACGGGCGGGGTGGGGGAGATCGGGCTGGACTGGCGCAGGGCCGGTGATGACCACGTCCGCGCCCATCAGATCGCGGCCTTCCGCGCGCAGCTGGCCCTGGCCCGCGAGGCGGAGGTGCCGGTGTGCCTCCACCTGGTGGGGGCGGTGGACGAGGGGCTGGCGATCGCGGCAGGTGACGGTCTGCCCCGCCCTGGGGGGCTGGTGCACGGGTGGAGCGGTGGGCCGGGGAGGGTGGCGAGGGCGGTGGGGCTGGGCCTCCACCTGTCCTTTGGCCCGCGGGAGCTGCGGACCAGGGCCGGCAGGGCCTCGCTGCGGGTGTCGCCGCCGTCGAGGCTGCTGCTGGAGACCGACGCGCCCGAGGTGCGGGTGGACGGGCGCGCCGCGGAGCCCGCAGACCTGCGGAGGGTGGCTGAGGCGGCGGGGCCGCTGATCGGCCTGGCGCCCGAGGCGCTGCTCCGGCGCGCGGGGGACGAGGCGCGGCGCCTGTTCCTGGTGCAGAGTTGAGGGGGACGCACTAGAGGTGGGTGCGTCCACAACCTGAGGAGGGCTCCGTGTCTCGCTCCAGTCGACTCCTAGATCGCGCCGCGCGGGTGATGCCAGGTGGCGTGTGCTGTCCCATCCAGGCATTCGACGAGGTTGGGGGGACGCCGCCCTATATCGCGCGGGGCGAGGGGCCCTACCTCGTGGACGAGGAGGGCCACCGCTACGTGGACCTGCTCAACGCGTTCGGGGCCCTGATTTTGGGCCACGCCGATCCGATGATCCTCGGGGCGGTGACCGCCGCGGTGGCGCGGGGGGCGGTGTTCGGCGCGCCGATCGCGCGTGAGGTGGAGCTGGCCGAGGCGATCGTCGCCAGGATCCCCTCGGTGGAGCAGGTGCGCCTGGTCGAGTCTGGGGTGGAGGCGGAGGTGCAGGCCCTCCACCTGGCCCGGAAGCTCACAGGGCGCAGCGGGGTGATCTTCCCCCAGAGGCTTGGCTTCAACGACCTGAGCGCGGTGGAGGCGGCGCTGGTGCGGGGCGACGTCGCGGCGATCTTCACCGAGGCGGTCTCGACGCAGGGCGGTCTGATCGCGCCCGCGCCCGGCTATCTGGAGGGCCTGGCCCGTCTGGCCCGGGAGCACGGGGCGCTCTTCGTCCTCGACGAGCGCACCACCGGCTTCCGCCTCGCGGCAGGGGGCGCCCAGGAGCGCCTTGGCTTGAGCCCGGATCTGACCGTGCTGGGAGGGGTGCTCGGTGGCGGGTTCCCCCTGGGCGCCCTGGGCGGACCCGCGCGCCTGATGGCGGCCCTGCGCCCCGACGAGGGAGTGCCCTGCGGCGGGCCTCACGGGGCCAACCCGGTGGCCGTGTCGGCGAGCCTGGCCACCCTGTCGCAGCTCACCGACGAGGTCTATCAACAGCTGGAGCTGATCGGGGAGCGCCTTGAGGGTGAGTTGGGCGAGGCGGTGGCCTACCACGGGTGCTCCCTCGCCAGGGTGGGCTCGATGTTCACCCTCTACTACCGCGAGCAGCTCCCGGGCTGCGCCGCGGAGATAGAGGGCTGCGATTTCGAGGCCTTCTCGCGTTTCTATCGCTCTGCTCTCGACGGCGGCGCCTACCTCCCCCCCTCGCAGCGGGCCACCGCCTTCCTGCCGGCGATCTTCCGCGAGTCGCACCTGGAGCTGGCGATCGAGGCGCTGGCCGCGGCCCTGGTCGCCACGGAGGCCTGAGGCCTGCCCACCCGGAAGTTTGACGGCCCGACCTGGGGATGCTAGGTGAGCGGCCCATTGTGGTACTCCACCGCGACACCTCAGGGCCGATGCACCTACCTCACCCCATGATCCGCGACAGTGCCGTTGTCCTCGTGCTCCTCACAGGGGTTGGGGGATACCTGGGCGGTGCGTGGTTCGCCGCTCAGATCGCGGCGATGGGTGGGCTGGCGATGCTCAACCTGGCCCTGATGATCGGGCTGATTCGCCGAATCACGCACGCCATCGCGGTGGGGCACAACCGCTCAGCGGGGCTCGCGGCGGGGGTGTTGGTGCTCAAGAGCGGGCTGCTGCTCGGGGTGCTGCTCCTGGTCCTCACAACCTTCGATCCTCTGGCTCTGATCCTCGGGTTCACCAGCGTGGTGATCGGCGCGCCCTCCGGGGTGTTGCTCCGCACCGTGCTGGGGCCGCCTGAGCTGGCGCCCGTCTCACAGGAGACCGTATGATCTTCGCCTCGGGTTTTTCTTGGGTGTCGCTACTCCCCGGCGTGTGGAATGACACGCTGCTGTCCGGGATTGGCGTCCACATGGACACCGTGCCGGTGCTCCACTCGTGGCTCGCCGCGGCGGTGGTGATCCTCCTCGCGGTGGTCGGTCGCCTGAGCCTGGAGAAGGCCCGCGCTCGGGATGGCCTCGCACGCTACGAGGCCGACGCGACCCCCACCCCGCGGAACATCGCCGAGCTCTTCGTGGAGACCCTCACCTCGGTGATGGGCAGCGTGCTGTCGCCGAAGGACATCCGGGCCTTCTTCCCGCTGATCGGCGCGCTCTTCACCTATATCTTCGTCTCCAACGTGTTCGGCGTCTTCCCGGGCTTCCTCCCGCCCACCGACAACGCCAACACCAACATGGGGATGGCGGTCATCGTGTTCCTGACCTTCAACATCGTCGGGATTGCCCGCGCCCCGGTGGGGTACTTCAAGCACATGATGGGCCCGGTGCTCTTCATGGCGCCGCTGGTCTTCGTCATCGAGATCATCTCGATGTTCGTCCGGCCCTTCTCCCTCTGGGTCCGTCTCGCCGGAAACATCTTTGGCGATCACACCGTGTTTGGCGTGATGAGCGGGACTGTGCCCTACGGCATCCCCGCCATCTTCCTGGGGCTGGCGATCTTCGTCTCCCTGGTCCAGGCCTTTGTGTTCTCGCTCCTCTCAACCATCTACATCGGTCTGGCGGTGCCCCACACCGAGCACGATCATGACTAGGAATCCCTCCCGGGACGCAGGAGATACTATGAAGCTGCAGCAGTGGACGCCCATCCTCCTCACGGGCCTCGCCCTCCTCCTCATCGCTGAGCCTGCCTACGCGCAGGAGGTAGCGGACAACGCCTACAAGGGCTCCGTGGCCCTCGCGGCCGGGCTCGCCATCGGCCTGGGCGCCTTCGGCGGCGCGATCGGGCAGGGCATGGCCGCCCGTGGCGCCCTCGAGGGCACCGCGCGCAACCCCGCCGCGTCGGGCAAGATCCTGGTGCCGATGGTGCTCGGCCTCGCCCTGATCGAGTCCCTCGTCATCTACGCCCTGGTCATCGCCTGGTTCCTCCTCGGCAAGGTGTGATGGTCCGCCTCGTCTGAGCACGCGCGGCGTCCCTCGGGGCGCCGCTTCTGTCTGAGGCCTGCCTCGGGCGCCGGAGGGTCGATTCCACCCACGGGTTCCGGATCGCTGGCCCCAGGACGCCGAGGGTGTTTTCGGCCGCTCGCTGGGATCGCTTGGGTCCGTCGCGAACGAGCGTTCGCTTCCATCCTTGCTCCTAGCCCTCGACACCATGGACCTCAGCGATCTACCCGTGGGGGCTCCAAGGCACCGCATCCAACCGGTGGTTGGAAGGTGGCCGTGCCACGAGGAACGGTAGACCGGGCCCTCTCACCGGATGGACCTCTCGGTTCGCAACAAGAGGGGAAGGGTGGGGTGGCGAGGAGGCGGCGCGCCCTCCCACAGCGCCAGCCGGACAGATCCAGTGGCCATTGAGCGCTGCTCCGGATCGCGTGGGTTCTAGGGCCCGGCTTCTTCGTCAGGCCGTATGCGGTGTGATATGTGCTCCTCCACTGTGGAGAAGGAGGACCTATGACGCCCCCTCTGAGGCTGCTCGGCGCCGCGATGTTGATGCTTTCCGCGTGCGGGCCCAAGAAGTCCGTTGAGCCCACCGTCGCCCTGGAGGGGTGGCACCCGGTGATGAAGGTGGACCCCTCCACCAAGGCCGAGGTCTCGGTGGGAGACTGCTTCTACCCGGTCAACTACGAGGTGCTGGGCACGGGTGACCGGCGCATCGCCCGGCAGGCGGCGATGGAGGCGATGATCTCCCAGTGGCGCGGTGAGCGCGACGACGGGGTCAGCTTCTCGTCCGAGTCCATCGAGACGCTGGAGACCGTGCTCCTGGGCAAGCCCGAGCTGATCGAGCAGGTGACCCGCGACAACCTCCAGCAGTGCCTCGCGGCGCGTGACAGCGGCGCCAACGGCTCCTGGTCCTCCTGGATGCGGGGGCTCCCGCCCCTGCTCACGGTGGGCGAGTGCCACACCCCGCCGCTCAAGTACACCCTGTTCGACTACCTGGACGTGGGGCGCGACTGGCAGATCCCGGCGCCGGTGTGCGCAGGGGATCGCGTCTCGATCACCGCGAGCGAGATGGACTACTACAGGGTCAGCGACGCTGGCCCGTGGATCAACGCCGCGGGCGACGCCTCCCAGCCGGCCCCGTCGATGCAGTACCCCTGCAACTGGGAGGGCTGCTATGTGGGGCAGCTGCTGATGCGGTTCACCTCTGAGGACGGCGCCACCGAGGTCGTCCCGGTGGGCCTCTCGAAGGTCTGGCAGGCCCCGGGCCACGGGAAGATCGAGGTGATGATCAACGAGACCACCTACTTCGACAACGTCTTCAAGAAAGAGGGCAGCCTGGTCCACCACACCGCCATCACCTACGCCCCCGCACCCTAGGAGGTCCCGATGTTTGACTCTGACGCTGAGGTCAGCAAGGATGACCGCACCATGGCCCTGCTCGCCCACCTCTCGGTGCTGGTGATGCCGGTGATCATCCCGGTGATCCTTTGGGCGATCAAGAAGGACGAGTCGCCCTTTGTCGCGTACCACGCGATGCAGGCGCTGGTCTACCAGCTCATCACGACCACCGTCGTGTTCTTCATCATCTTCTTCGTGATGCTGATCACCATGGGGCTGTGCTTCCCGATCGTGTTCGTGGGCTTCCTCCCGGCGATCGGAGGCATCCTCTACGGGCTCAAGGCGAACGAGGGGCAGTGGGTCGGCTATCCCCTCATCGAGGGCATCGGGAGGTAGCGTGGTGTGGTTGCTCCTGGCACTGCTGGCAGGTCCCGCTCGCGCCGCTGACTGCGAGGGGGAGCACGATCCCTGGGACACCGGCCTGGAGGAGGCCGACTGCGATGGCGACGGCTACACGCAGGCCAGGGGGGACTGCAACGACTTCGATGACACCGTCTACCCCGGCGCCAGAGAGCTGTGCGAGGACTACGAGGACAACAACTGCGACGGGTACTACAACGAGGGCTGTGACAACAGCCTGAGCCGGGGCTCCCTCGTCGGGGGCTCAAGCTGCGGGGGCGGGCTCGCCGGCCTGTTCCTCTCTCCCCTCCTACTCCTGCTGATGAGGCGACGCCGGTGACCCTCCTCCTTGCCCTCGCCTTGGGGGCCTCCGCTCAGGACTACACGGTGGACGTGGAGCGCTTCCGCCCCATGCCCGACACCTACGGCTACGCCCTCACCGAGAGCGCCGCGACCCTCAAGCACCTCCAGATGGGGGTGGGGATGTGGGGCAATTACTCCGAGGACTCGGTGGTGATGGTGTGGGGGGGAGAGCGGGTGCTGGGCAGCGGGAGCAACGACGGTGACGGGATCATCGACAAGCGCTCCGTGACCGATCTGCAGGTGGGGATCGGCCTCTCGCGCTATTTCTCGTTCACGGTGGACGCCCCGGTGGTGCTCTGGCAGGAGGGGCTGGAGCCCTCCACCGCCGACAACCCCGACGCGAACACCGAGCTGCTGTCGTCGGGCCTGATGGACCTGCGGCTGGAGCCCAAGCTGGTGCTGGTGGACCTGGACACCTCGCCGGTGGGGCTGGCCCTGCTGACGCAGGTCAACCTCCCCACTGGGCCGGCGCGCTCGTTCATGGGGGAGGGGGAGCTGTCGGGTATGCCGATGGCGGTGCTGGAGTACGCGGATGCCTCGGTCCACGACCGGGAGTATTTCTTCCGCATGGCCCTCAACGCGGGCTACTTGGTGCGGCAGCCCGCCCGCTTCCGCGACCTGGCGATGGGCAACGAATTCGTCTATCGGGGCGCCATGGCCCTGCATCCCAGCCCGAATATGGAGCTTGGCGTAGATATGTCGGGCAACCTGGGGGGCACCCGGGCCGCGCAGCACGCGCTGGAGGTGCTGCCGTGGTTTCGGGTGATGCCCACCCCGCTGGTCGCCCTGACAGGCGGCGCTGGCTTCGGCCTGCTGCCTGGGTTGGGGAGCCCCGACGTGCGCCTGTGGCTCGGCGCGACCCTCGCCCCGTCGTTCAACCCCGATGACCTGGACCGGGACAAGGACGGCATCCCCAACAAGTGGGACCAGTGTAAGAACATCCCCGAGGACTTCGACGGCTTCCAGGACGAGGACGGCTGCCCCGAGCTCGACAACGACAGGGACACCATCCCCGACACCTCGGACCAGTGCCCCGACCAGCCGGAGGACTTCGACGGCTACCAGGACGAGGACGGCTGCCCCGATCCCGACAACGACAAGGACGGGATCCCCGACGTCTCGGACCAGTGCATCGACATCCCCGAGAACTACAACGACTACCAGGATCAGGACGGCTGCCCGGACGAGCGTCCCATCTACGATACCGATGGAGACGGCTATCGCGACGATGTAGACCGCTGCCCCTTCGACGCCGAGGACTTCGACCAGTGGGAGGACGAGGACGGCTGCCCCGAGAAGGACAACGACCTCGACGGGATCGTCGATGTGCTCGACGCCTGCCCCAACCAGCGCGAGACCTTCAACGGCTACGAGGACGAGGACGGCTGCCCCGACGAGGCGCCCTCCAGGGTGCGGATCGAGAAGGAGCGGATCGTCATCGAGGACAAGATCTTCTTTGAGGTGAACAAGACGGTCATCCAGGTGGTGTCGTACGACCTGCTGAACGAGATCGCCGCGATCATCGTCGAGCACCCGGAGATCCGGCGGATCCGGGTCGAGGGACACACCGACTCGGACGGCAACGACGCCTACAACCTCTCCCTCTCCGAGGGCCGGGCGGGGGCGGTGGTGAGCTTCCTGATCAGCGCGGGGGTCGAGGCCGACAGGCTGGAGCCGGCGGGCTTCGGCGAGACGCGCCCCATCGACACGAACGACACCGAGGAGGGCAAGAGCCGCAACCGCCGGGTGGAGTTCATGATCGTCGAGCGGGACTGACCGGCTCGGTCTCGCTCATCGCCTCGCCCATGAACAGGAGCGCGTCGGCTCCCCTTTGGGCATGGGCGGGGGCCGAGCGAGGTGGCCCCGGCCGGTCGCGCCGGCCCCCCGAGGCCCTGCGGCGGGGGCGAGCGCTGCGCCGCATGAGCCGCTCAGGCGAGGCGATGACCGAGGCCGCCGGCGCCTCCGCCCCAGTGGTGAGGGCGCTGGTCAATCAGCCCGACAGTCTCACAGGAAGCGCTACATCATTCCACAGGAATCATCAGATGAAGTTGCTCGTCGAATCTTCCAAACTGTAAACGGGCGCC
>JAFGVK010000089.1 GCA_016938035.1 Deltaproteobacteria bacterium
CGCGCCTACGCGCAGAAGGGGGCGTCGTGAGCTTACGCTGCCTTCTGGGCTCTGGCGGGGGCGCGCCTACCCGCAGGAGGGGGCGTCTGCGAGGTGGCCCGCGGGGCCGGAGAAGAAGGTGCTGGACGGCCCCGGGAGCCGGTCCGCGGGAGGGCGCACCGAGGGGGAGACGATTTCGAATCGAGCGACAGCGATGGTGGCATTCATCGCGTAGGTATCGTCCCCCGCGGTGCTCCGGCTCGATGGAGCGTCTGCCTCCGCTGGGCATCGTGTATCCTCCGCCACTTTGCTCCAGCTCCCCCGTGGGGCATACTCCGCCCCATGTGGACCCTCACCCTCCTCTTTCTCTCGGCGTCTGCCTGTATGGAGCGCGACCCCCGCCCCTACCAGGCGTGGCTGGACGAGCTCGCCGCGGATGACACCGGCGATCCGTCCGACCCGACTTACGATCGGCTCTGCTCTGAGGACGGGGGCGCCGCGATCTCGCTGACCATCACCAACGCCAGCGCCTACGACGCGGATCTGTACTGGGTGGACTCCGCCTGCGAGCCCCGGAGCATGATCCTGCTGGAGCAGGGGGCGAGCACCCCGATGAACGCCTCCGTCGGCCACGTCTTCCGCCTGCGGCAGGCCTTCGACGAGCTCCAGTGGATCGCCGAGCGGCGGGTGGTCGAGGGGGACACCGCGCTGGTGATGGGGGGGGACCGATGAGGCGGGTCACCGCGCTCTCCCTCCTGGCCCTCGCCGGCTGCTGGTCGGTCAAGACGCCCACCATGCAGCGCGCCTGGGATCTGGAGCAGCAGGGGCGCTGGGAAGAGGCGCAGTCCAGATGGGAGCAGGCGATGGGCGAACAGGTCACCCTGCAGGAGTGGAAGCGCTCGCGGGAGCACCGCTGCGACCTCACCCGCGCCCGGCTGGAGCCCGAGGTCCGGGGGCTCAGCCCCGCCTCGCTGAGCTATCCGCGGGCCGCCGCCCTGCGCGACGAGCTCGCCTTCTGCCCCGAGCACGCGGACCTGGCGGTGGAGGTCCTGGCCCTAGAGGAGGCTCGGGCGGCTCAGGAGCTCGCGCCGTTGGCGCAGCGCCTCGCCGACGAGCCTAGCTACGACGCGCTCACGGAGGCTTGGCCGGTGCTCGCCCACCTGCGGCGGGAGCATCAGGGCCACCTGGGCTGGGTCGTCGCTCGGGAGGCGTGGTCCGACCGGCTCCGCGCAGCCAGGGATGAGGCCGCGGGTGAGCCGGTGCTCCAGGCCTGGCTCACCGCCCTGGAGCGCACCGCCGACCCCGCTCAGCCTGAGGACCCGCCCTCGCTAGAGGCAGCCGCCGCGCCGGCCCTCACCCTGACCCCCGCCCTGCGCAGGGTGGCGATGGACGAGGCCTGTGCGGCGCTCCTCGGCTCGCTCCTCCCCCCGGAGGTGCGCCAGGAGCCCGTCGGCACCCCCTACACCGTCGACGCCACCCTCACCGGGTGCCGGGAGGCAGCCGCCAGCGGCGTGCGGGACGTGCCCTATGCCGAGACCCGCTACCGCACCGAGGTTCAGACCGTCACCCGAAGCCGGACCACCCGAACCACCACCATCACCCCGGTCACCAACGTCAGCTGCTACCACTCCATCGCCGTCAACGACACGGTCTGCACCACGGTGGGCTTCTACGACAAGGTCGAGACCGAGACGGACACCGAGCGCTGGGACGAGGAGATAGAGGTGCAGGTGCCCTACGAGGTGGAGCTGACGCGGCGGGGCCTGTTCCCCAGCCGGCTGATCACAGGGGACATCACCGGTGGCGTGTCCGGCTCCTTCGGTGAGCGGTCCTTCTCTGCGGCCTTCACCGCCTCTCTGGAGGGGCGCGAGCTCTCTCCATCGGCCTCCGCTGCCGACATCGCCGCGGGCACGCCCTCGCTGGCGGCGGTGGTCCGGGCTGGTGCGGACGAGGCCGCGGCGACGCTGGGCGGCACCGCAGCCAGGCTGGCCACGGCGTTGCACCGGGCCGAGCTGGTGCGACGCGCGGCCGACCGGGCGCACCCCGATCAGTCGCGGGAGCTGCTCCTCACCGCTCAAGCTGGTGGCTACGCCCTCACGGACGAGGAGGCGGCCTTTGTCGCCGCTGCCGTTGGGGTCCCCGCCGCCCTCGCCCGCGCCCCCAGTGAGGCGCTGGCCCTCCGCAGTCCCCCCGCGCTGGACCCCGCCCTGGTGCCCGCCACCTGGCGCCTCCCTGCTGGGAGCAGCACGATCCGAGATGGCTTTCCCCCCTTCGTCGGCTCGCTGAGCTACGCGCATACGGGCAGCGCTGAGCTCCCTGCCCACGCCTCCTCCACCGCTGGGGGCTTGGCCTACGGGCTGTCGCTCAACCGCTCAGTGGGCACCCATGGCGGGACCAGGGGCCTCGCCCTCCACGGGAGCCTGGACGGGCAGTTCTACTTTCAGAAGCGCACCTCGGACGACTACCTGTTTCCGGCCGACCCCTATGGCTACCCCAACGACGAGGAGCTCCCCACCGCCGCCGGCTACCGGGGCGCTGTCTCCCTGCTGGGAGGGGTGCGCACCCGCCCCTTCTCCCTCTTCGGCGGGGTCCGCCCACAGGCTGCCGGGCACCGGATCGGCTTCTACGACACGGTGGGGAAGGCGGTCTCCTACGCCGTCAGGGTCGAGCTGCGCCCGGTGGAGCGCTACCCGATCCTCGCTGAGGCCTGGGGTGGCTCGCTCGGGGCAGACAGCCCAAGCGCCGCGGGATGCCAGGTCTTTTGGCCCCTTCATGAGGCCGGCTACCTCTCAGCGCGCTGGGAGTCGCTCGCGCTGCCCGCCCAGGTGAAGGGGCGCACCTCGTACGACACCCTCGACGCCGGGCTGGTGGAGCTGATCACCTGGAGCGCGGGCCTCGGCTTCGGCTTCTGAGACCAGGGCCAGGTCGAAGGGCCCCGGAGGCGCGCCTGGAGGGCGCGGGCGGAGCCCGTCCTACGTCAAGGCCGACCGACGACGCCCTCGGGGGGAGGCGCGTCGGCGCGACCCGATCCTGTAGGCCTGGATGGGGTGTGAGCCCCTCCTGCTCCTCGCGCGCTCCGCAAGGATCCTGTAGACAACCGAGGGCGAGCGACACCGAACGCTCGCGCTCCAGCGCGCGGATGTTCTGCCGCTTTCGATGGTTCGCCACGCTCTTCTCCGGCTCCCGGGTCGCTCTGGGAGCGACCGACGGCCTCGCCGGTGAGGGAGACGCGCCTGATCGGCGCCGGGGAGCCCCTTGCGGGTGGGCCCCACCGGCAGGGACGCGCTGTGCCCCTAGCGGCTGTGGTGGGGAGCGGCGCGGGCGGGCGCTCCCGGTGCGCCGCTCGCGCCGGACCGTGACCCGCGCCCGCAGCCCCCGCTAGGGAAGCGCCGCCTGGAAGGCTGCCCAGTCCGCGTTGTCCGAGGGTTCCACCGTGCAGCCCAGCTCCTCGGCCCAGGCGTGGACCCTGTCCACACGCTCCTGTGAGTCGGGGTGGGTCGAGAGGAAGGCGGGCACGCTCACCCCCTCGCCGCTCTCCTCCAGCAGCTTCTCGAAGAAGCCCGCGGTGCCGTCGGCGGCGTACTCAGTGGGGCAGAGGAAGCGCACCGAGTACTCGTCGGCCTCGAACTCGTGAGCGCGCGAGAACTGCAGGCTGACCAGGCTCTCGGCCACGTCACCGAGAATTCCGGTGTTCTCACCCACCAGCAGGTCGACCAGGGTGCTCAGGCCGTAGGCGTTGGTGAGCTGCACCGTGGCGTGGCGCCGGTCCACGTGGGCAGCCTCGTGGGCGAACACCCCGGCGAAGTGGTCCTCCCGCTCCAGGTAGTTGATCAGCCCGGTGTAGAAGTAGAGGTAGCCGCCCGGCGCCGCGAAGGCGTTGAGGGTGCTGTCGTCGTGGATGATATAGGCCTGCCACTCGAAGTCGTCCGCGTGGCGGACCGCCCCGCTGGCGAGGATCTGGTCCATCACCCCGTCGAGGTGACCGTAGGCCTCTGGGTAGTCCTCGCGGGCGAGCAGCGGGTACTCGTTCGGGGTGGAGAGGATCTGCGCGTGGAGGTCCGCGCCGAGCTGCCGGTCGTCGTCCAGGGAGAAGACGTTGACGTGGGAGTCGCAGCCGACCAGGGTGGCGAGGGTGATCAGGGGAAGCAGGGCACGCATCGGACTCTCCCGGAGTGAGGTGAGGAGGTGTGGATCATAGCTGGAGATCGCGCGATCGTCACCCTCTGGCTGGGGACGCCTCGGTGGGCGCGCTCGCGCCGGTTCACACCGGCTCCGGCGCGCCCCGTGGAGCCCGATCCGACCCCCTGACGGCGTGGCATGGTCGGTCAGACAGCGTGGCGGGGGAGGCA
>JAFGVK010000090.1 GCA_016938035.1 Deltaproteobacteria bacterium
CCCCCACAGCCGGTGTGCCGGCCCGCAGCGAGGCCCGTACCCACCCGGAGCGCAGCAGGTGGCCACAGGTCCGAGGCCTGCCCTGGCCCGAGGCAGACGGGCAGGACGTCCCCGTCCGGACCTCCGGACGATGCGTTCGCCACTCGCTTGCCCTAACCGTAGACCCGCGTGGCAAGTCCTTGGCTACGAATGACCTCGCAGAGGTCATGACCGATCGGCTCGGGCGCAGCAGCCCCCTGCTGCCGGCGCCGCGCCCAGGGAGCGTCGAGGTGGGGAGGAAGCTGGAACAAACAACCGTTATCGACGAGCGCCTCGCCCGCCGCACCGGGCACGGGAAATGCCGAATCTTGGGCGCGCCGGTGGTTCCACGACCTAGTGTGCTCGGACCGGTTTTCCTCCCATCCGTGTGCCGGACCGCCGCGAGGCCGGGGGCCGTCTCCCGCTCCTGGGGACGCGGACGAGGCGAGCGGAAGGGGTGAGCGACCCCCTGGAGGCCCCTCCCGCTCCTGGGGACGCGGGCGCGCCAGCAGCTGGCGCAGGACCGCCCCGTCCCGCGCCCGGTGGAGGACCCTCCCGCTCCTGGGGACGCGGGCGCGGCGAGCTGTCGGGTTGAGCGACGCCATGGGGGCGTCCCAGGCTCGTGGGGACGCGCGGGGGCAGGGAGCCGACCGCTCGGGCGCTTCGGGGTGGGGTGGCCGCTGCGGCGCCCCAAGGGGAGATGCCTCCGGAAACCGCGGCGCTGACCGTAAAGAAGCCAGCTGCTGATCTCACCCGCTGGGCGGGGCCGGCGGGGCCCCGCCCCAGGTCAAGGCAGCCCCTCCCCCGGCGCGAGGATCGCGCTACGATCGCCTCAGCGGGTGAAGGGCTGAACGGGGTCCGGCTCGATCGCCGCCGCTGCGGTGTGAGCCACCCAGTCCTCGCCAACGGCCACAGTGCCCCCCTCTCCGCCGAGCTCGCCGGCGATCCAGGTGCGGTCCTTGGAGACCGGCGCGTTCTCGTAGCCGTAGATGTCGGTGGAGGCGTTGCCGTAGGCGCCGGAGAGCACGAAGCCCTGGTCCAGGAGCGAGCGCAGCCACTCCGCCTTGTAGGCGCCCACCCCGTCGTCCTGCGGCAGCACGTCGCCGTTGGTGGGGGCCAGGTGGAGGGTGCCCACAGGGTAGCCCTCGTCTACCAGCCAGCCGCGGGTGATGCGGTCGAGCCAGTAGGGGCGCCCGGTGAGGTACACCAGCGGGTAGCCCTGCGCCGCGCGGAGCGCCATCAGCTCCAAGGCGTGATCGCGAGACTCTGGGACGTAGCTCCCGTCGAACAGCTCCGAGAACAGCTCGCCGTCCGAGGTGGTGAGGGTCCCGTCCACGTCGGTCACGATCAGCTCGGTGCCGACGGGGTAGATGCTCAGGGTGGACCGCACCTCGCTCTGGTCGCCCACCACCCGCATCAGCACCGCGAAGCTGCCGGGGATCGGCAGCGCCCCCTCAGGCACCTGCAGCTCGGCCTTGCCGTCCGAGTCGGTCTCCGCCTCGCCGAGCCGGGCGTAGGCGCCGGAGCAGTCATCGATCCAGAACTCCACCCTCTCCCCCTGCAGGTCCTTGTTCACCAGCCCATAGGCGAACTTCCCGTGGATCCAGCTCGGCGCGGCGTCGGTGGACAGGGTGTCCTGAGAGGAGTGCTCCGGGGCCGCGAGGGTGATGAGGTCGTTGACGAGGTGCTCCCAGCCCTCCGGCTCCCCCACAGGGGGCAGCGGCGCGTCGTAGCACCACGCCAGGGTGGGCAACACCACCTCGGGATCGCCCGGGTCATCGGGGTCGCCGGGGTCATCGGGGTCGCCGGGGTCATCGGGATCGCCGGGGTCATCGGGGTCGTCTGGCGCCCCGGGGTCCTCGTGGACGCCCGTGTCTAGCGCCTCCTCACCGTCGGGGGGGGTGCCACAGGCGGCGAGGAGAGCCAACGCGATCAGCGCAGGGCGCATGAGAACCTCTCGGGAGCGTGGTCCCACAGCCTATCCCAGGACGAGGCGCGCCGCGCGCAACACCTCGCGGAGGGACACCGTCAAGGCGGGCGCGTACCCGCCCTCACCAGCGCGGCCCCGGTCAGCCCGCTGGAAAGGTCGCCCTGCCCCGCACCAGGGGGAACAGCGGCGGCGGTGAGACGCAGATCGCGTCCTTGGCCAGCTCCACCACCTCGAAGCCGCCCTCCTCGATGACCCTGAGCGAGTCCCTGGTCAGGTGGCAGCCGTCCGAGGTGAGGAGCCACACAGGCTCCACCGCGCGCTGGATCGCGGCGCCGACCCTCCCCTGGTGCAGGACGTGCTCCATAAACAGCAGCTGCCCGTCCGGCTTGAGCACCCTGCGGATCTCGGCCACCGCCCTCGCGGGGTCCTGCACCGTGCAGAGGACCAGGGTGCAGATCACCGTGTCGACCGAGCCGTCCTCGAAGGGCAGCGCCTCGGCGGGGGCCTGTACGATCTGAGCGTCGCGACCGCTCTGCTGGAGGCGCGCCGCGATGTGCTTGCTCATCCCGCGCTGCGGCTCGACCAGCCGCAGGTCAAGGCCCTCCGGCATGCAGCACAGGTTCGCCCCAGTGCCGGCCCCCAGGTCGAGGGTCAGGCCCCTGGCCTGGGCGAGCAGCTGCGCGCGCCACGCCTTGAGGCAGAAGTGCTCGGGCAGCGCCATGAAGGTGTCGTAGAACCCGGGCATCAGCGGCCTCTCAGCGGGTGGGGTGGTGGAAGGGCCCCTCGCCCTCGGGGAGGGTCCCCTGTCGGGGGGGGGGCGGGCCCTGATAGGGCCTGGCGCCCCCGGGATCGATCGGCTCGGGCGCGCCCAGGGTGACATCGCCCAGCTCCGCCACACCGAGAGCCCGCAGCAGCCCCCTGAGCAGCAGGGGCGCGAGCAGCCTGCGGGTGGGGGGCAGGATGAGCAGGAAGCCGGTCGCGTCCGTGAAGACGCCGGGGGTCACCAGCAGCACCGCCCCCACCATCACCAGCGCCCCCTCCATCACCCTGCTGGCCGGGGGCAGGCCCTGGCTGAGGTCCTGGGCGATCTGACGCAGCACCGCGCTCCCCTCCGCCTTGGCGAGCGAGGCCCCCACCACCCCGGTGAGGAGGATGATCAGCACGGTGGCGGTGGGGCCCAGGTGGGTTCCGATGAAGATCAGGGTGTACAGCTCCACCGCGGGCACCACGGTGAAGGCGAGGAGCAGCAGCCACCAGAGTCGTCTCATCACCTGGTCCCCTTCGCCGCGCGCCAGATGCGCTCCAGCGCGTCCGCGGGCGTGTCGTAGAGAGTACGCCCCTGCTCGGCGAGGGCAAGCTCCACCCGCTTGAAGCGATCCTCAAAACGCCTCGTAGCGAGGCGCAGGGCGTCCTCCGCCCCCACCGGCAGGTGACGTCCCAGGTTGACCACCGTGAACAGCACGTCGCCAAGCTCCTCCGCGATCGCGTCCTCGTCGCCCCCGGCGATCGCCGCGTCCAGCTCAGCGACCTCCTCGTCCAGCTTCTCGCGGACCCCGGCCACGTCAGGCCAGTCGAAGCCCACCCGCCCCGCCTTCTCCGAGACCCTGTGGGCGCGGAGCAGGGCGGGCAGCGCCTCTGGCACACCGTCCAGGGCCGACTGCCGGGCTGGGCGCTCGGCGGACTTCTGTGCCTCCCAGGCGGCGATACCCCACCCCTCCCGCTCGCTGGCGCGCCCCCGCTCGAAGACGTGGGGGTGGCGCCGCACCATCTTGTCGGTCGCGCCCGCGATCACGTCCTGCAGCGCGAAGTCGCCCACCTCCTCCGCCATCTGGGCGAGCATCACCACCTGGAAGAGCACATCGCCCAGCTCGCGGCGGAGCTCGTCGCGGTCGCCCCTGTCGATGGCGCCCAGCACCTCGTAAGCCTCCTCCAGCAGGTAGGGCCGCATGGTGGAGGGCGTCTGCGCCCGGTCCCAAGGGCAGCCGTCCTCTGCCCGCAGGCGTCGCACAACCTCAACCAATTCATCAAGTGCTTTCACGTCGGGTCTCCGGGCGCGTGCCGGGGTACAATGGCCCCCGCTGGAGGTCGAATGGGCACCCCCCAGGAATTTGGCGACTATCACCTGCTAGAGAAGATCGCGACCGGCGGAATGGCCGAGGTCTGGCGGGCGCGCGCCTATGGGATGGCGGGCTTCGAGAAGATCCTGGTCATCAAGAAGGTGCTCCCAGCCCTGTCCGAGGACGAGGAATTCGTCGCGCTCTTCAAGGCTGAGGCCCGCATCGCGGTGCAGCTCCAGCACGTGAACATCGTCCAGGTCTTCGACTTCGGGCTGGTGCGCGAGAACGACGACAAGCTCGGGATGCACAACGCCTGGTTCATGGCGATGGAGTACGTCCACGGCCTGGACCTGGCCCGGTTGGTGTCGCGGGCGCGGAAGGTGGGAAAGGTGCCGATCCCCATCGCGCTCTTTGTCATCTCCGAGGTGCTGCGGGCCCTGCAGTTCGCCCACGAGCGAGTAGACGAGCAGGGCGATCCCCTCCACATCGTCCACTGCGACATCAGCCCCCAGAACATGCTCCTCTCCTACGCCGGGGAGGTGAAGCTGACCGATTTCGGCATCGCCAGGGTGGCCTTCCAAGCCGACTCCACCCAGGAGGTCGTAAGGGGCAAGTACGCCTACATGAGCCCCGAGCAGGCCAACGGCGAGGAGCTGGACGGGCGCTCGGACATCTTCTCCCTCGGCATCGTCTTCTACGAGATCCTCACTGGGCGCAGGCTGTTCAAGGCCTCGTCCAGGGACGAGACCCTGTCCAGGGTCCGCCGCGCCGAGGTGCCGTCGGCGCGCTTCTATCGGCCGGAGATCTCCGAGGACCTGGAGGCGCTGCTCCTCAAGGCGCTGACCAGGGACAAGGATCGACGCTTCCAGAGCGCGGAGCAGATGCTCGACGCCCTGGCGATGGTGATGGTGCGAGAGGGGCACAGGGCCTCCAACAACGAGCTGGCCGGCTACCTGCGCGAGGTGATCGAGACCGCCGCGCGCAACCGGCCCGACACCCTCTCCGAGGACCTTCCTCCCGCGAAGATCGCGGTGTTGGCGATCGAGGCGGTGCCTCCCCCCCGGACCCTCGCCACCCCGCGGGTCGATTTCAAGGCGCTGTCGTCGGAGTGGTCGCTGCTGTTCCGCGAGGCAGGCGGCGAGCTGTGGGAGGACCGGCCGGGGTCGGCGCTGGTGGTCTGGCGGGGCGAGGACCTGCGCGAGACGGTGCGGGAGGCGGTGCAGGCCTCCCTGGAGGCGCGGCGACTCTGCCAGCGCGCCGGCTATCGCCTGGCCGCAGGCCTCGCGCCAGGGGTGGCCCGCATCGCGCCGGAGACAGGGCGCCCGCCGGACGACTGGGAGCTGGCCGGGCCCTTCTATCTGGCGCGCTGGATGATGAACCTCTCGGCCCACCGGGATCGCATCCTGCTCACCGAGGTGGGCGCGGCGCAGGTCCGCGAGATGAAGGCCAGCCCGCTGGGGCGCATTTCGATCCAGGGGAACCGCTATATCAACCTGTACGAGGTGAGCGGTCAGGGCTGAGACCGCGCCGCGCCCCTGGGACCCTGGCGGGGGGTCGCGGGCGCCCGCTCCGCCAGCCCCCGCCGCGGGGTGCGGAGCAGCGCGGCCTCACACCTGTGGCGGGGCTGACAGAGCGCGGCCTTCCGCTTGTGGGCGCACCAGCGGTGGATTATCCCCGCACAACACCTCGGAGTCACCCATGAAGCTCGGCCTCTTCGCGCTAGCCCCCCTCGCCCTCGTCGCCTGCAACGCCGCGGAGGACACCGGGGAGGCTCCCTGCGTGCCGATGCACGCGGTGTTCACCGACATCGACGAGACCCTCACCACCTCGGATGGCGAGTGGATGGCGCAGCTCGGCGACCCGACCCACGACCCAGAGGAGCGCGACCAAGCGGCTGAGATGATGCAGGCCTACGCAGACCTGGGCTACACCGTGTTCTACGTCACCGCGAGGGGGGAGGACCTCGCGCTCCAGGACGGGCGCACCGCCCGCGAGGCCACGATGGACTGGCTGGTGGCCCACAGCTTCCCGGTCACCGAGGAGCAGGTCTTCCTGGCGTCCGGCTACGGCGCCTCCGGCGACGCGGCGGTGGCCTACAAGAGCGCGGTGCTCGACGAGAAGGCCGCGGCTGGCTGGGCGCTGGACTACGCCTATGGCAACGCCGACAGCGACATCCTCGCCTTCCAGGCGAGCGGTGTGGCCGACGAGGACATCTTCCTGGTGGGCGAGCTTGCCGGCACCATGGGGGTGCAGCCCATCACCGACGCCGACGCCTTCGCCGCCCACATGGCCGCCCACATGGGCGGGGTCCCCGCGGTGAGCTGCCCCGAGTAGGCGAGCGCGCTTCGTTCCGCCGGCGATGGCCGCGCCTCGCCAAGAGAGGCACCGGACGCGGTGCGCTGGTACCGCGTCCGGTGCCTTGCGCTTGGCGTCAGCCCCCTCCCCCGGACCAGGAGGTCCGGTCCGAGCGCACAAGGTCGTGGAACCACCCGCTTGTCCGAGGCTCGGCATGCCCAAGCGACCGGTGCGGAGAGCGAGGCACGCGCCGATAATGTCGGTTCGTTCTTGACAGTACCCTACCGGGACGCTCCCCGGGCGCGGCGAAGGGCTGCACCGCACGAGCCGGTCGGCCGCGAATGTCGCGCCGTCCTACCTATTGGCAAAACCTCTCTTTGAATCGACGGCCCTCGGGCGCGCGGAGAGAACGCCATGGCCGGAGCTCCCGCCGGAGGCGGAGCGCCTGCCCGCGACCGGGGCAGGGGCACCTCGTGCGCCTCCCTTGGACGGTGACGGCGCGTGGGCTGCGCCGCCCCCTGGAGAGGCGCGTGGGCGGCGAGCGCGAGGAGACAGGGCGCAGGCGCGGCCCTCGCTGCGTCGCCGCGACCGACCAGGACCTAGGGGCGCGAGCCAGCGCGACCGGGGTCCTTATGGCCCGCGCATCAGTCCGCGACCCTGTCTCCTGCCCCCGGGATGGCCCGAGCCACCCACGCCCGCTGAGGGAGGACCGTGGTGAGGTCCGCGCCGAAGGCGCCCTCCTCGTTCCAGAAGATCATCGAGGCGATCGGCGCTGCGTCCTCATCGGCGCGCGCGTTGGCGAAGACCAGGTCGAGATCGCCGTCCATGTCCAGGTCCGCGGCCTCCACGTCGACGCATCCCACCGTGGGCAGCGCGGTGCGGCGCTCCGCTGAGAAGCCGGCGGCATCGCTCCAGTAGACGTAGGAGTCCACCAAGAAGCTCCCCGGCTGGTGGTGGTTGCACATCACCAGCTCCGGCAGGCCGTCTCCGTCCAGGTCGGCGGCCAGGGTGTCCTTAGGGGACAGGCTGGGGAGCGCCGAGCGGTCCAGCTCTGAGTACCCCGCATAGGACCCCCAGAACACCAGCGACTCCGGCACATGGACCAGGCCGTAGTCCTGCTGCGCGTAGACTAGATCGAGGTAGCCATCGCCGTTCAGATCAGCCACAAGCACCTCGGACACCGCCGAGGTGTGGAAGCGATCGCGGGCTGCCTCAGAGTAGCCGGCGGCGCTCCCCCACCACACCCACGAGCTCGTGGTGTAGTCCGCCTGGGACATCAGCCGCCCCTCAGCCAGGTTCGCGGTGATCAGCTCCGGCAAGCCGTCCCCGTCCAGGTCCACCACGTCCACGTCCAGGCAGCCGCTCATGAGGAGCGTCTGGGAGGGCAGCGTCGGGTAGCCGTCCGGCCCACGCTGGTAGATCACGGTCGCGGTCTCATCCAGATCGCCGTCGAAATAGCCCGTGAAGATCAGGTCCAGCGAGCCGTCTCCGTCTACATCCGCCACCTCCACGTCCGAGGCGCCGTGGGTGGGGAAGCTCGCGAAGCTCTCGGCGGAGAGGCCGTCTGGGCCACCCCAGAAGACGTGCGAGCGGGTGTGGTAGGACCCGGACGACGACTTGGCCTCCGCCACCACCAGGTCGGGGAAGCCGTCCTCGTTCAGGTCGGCGATCCGAGCGCGCACCGCTCCCTCGGTGGGCAGCGGCAGAGCCTGGCCTGGCCGCGCTCCGTTCCCAGACAGCACCAGGGTGGGGAGCCCAGCTCCCTGCTGCACCAGCACCAGATCGCTGAGGCGGTCCCCGTCCAGGTCGGCCGACAGGATGTCGCTCAGCTCTACCGCGTCCAGCCCCACCCGGTCGTCCCCGAAGTCCGGGCCGTAGAAGAGCGAGGCCTGGGTGGGCGCCTGCCCTGGGAAGCTCCTGCCCCCCAGCACCAGCTCTGGGTAGCTGTCGCAGGTGAAGTCGACGCAGGCGAGGGAGCCATCGCAATTGTCGTCGACCTCGTCGCCGGGGTACTCCTCCAACAAGCAGCCGGGAAAGACCTCAGCGTCCCCGTCATCGCAGTCGCCGGGCACCTCCGACAGGTGCGCGGTCAGGGCGCAGGCCTGGGTGGGCGTCCCCCCAAAGCCGTCACCGTCGGCGTCCACAAAGTAGCGAGCGCTCACCCCCTCATCCACCGCCCCGTCACAGTCGTTGTCCACCCCATCGCAGACCTCTCCAGCCGCGGGGGAGACCCGCTCGTCCGCGTCGTCGCAGTCACCGCCCACCAGCGCTAGGCCCTGAGCTGGCCCGCAGGCGGCGAGAGGGAGCGCGCCGAAGCCGTCCCCGTCGCGATCCTCGTACAGCGGGCGCAACAGCCCCTCGTCCACCTCCCCGTCGCAGTCGTTGTCCACCCCGTCACAGACCTCGGGCGCGCCGGGGTGGCGGTCCCCGTCCGTGTCGTCGCAGTCCCCCCCAGCGGGCGCGCTGGCGTCGGGGCAGGCGCGGATGGGCGCCTCGCCATAGCCGTCGCCGTCGAGGTCAGAGAAGCCCTCCACCGCGTCCACCGCGTCCTCGTCGACCGCGCCGTCGCAGTCATCGTCGACGCCATTGCAGACCTCGTCCTGCCCCGGGAAGCGGGTGTCCGAGTGGTCGTCGCAGTCCCCAGAGCGGGTCGAGAGGCCAGGCACCAACGCGCAAGAGAGGCGTGCCTCGGCGCCCACCCCGTCACCGTCCTCGTCGAGGAACAGGGTGAGGAGCAGCCCCTCGTCCACCTCCCCGTCGCAGTCGTTGTCGACCCCGTCGCAGCGCTCTGCCGCGTTGGGCGAGACGTCAGCCCTGGCGGGATCGCAGTCCGCGACCCCCACCACCCCGTCCCCGTCCCCGTCGGTGAGGTCGAGCGCTGGGGCCGGGCAACCGGAAAGCGCGAGGAGCGCGAGGGCGTGCAGCGAGCGGGCCATACTATCGATCCGAGGTGACAGAGGTGATGGCGATGGCCTCGTGGCCCCGGACGCTGAGCCGATCCGAGGTGAGAGCACCAGCCGCCGGGCTGTACCGGAGGCGCTGCGAGCCAGCGGTGGCGCCATCCTCGGAGACGCTGATCAGCCACGAGGTCGCGCCCCCGCCGTCCGGTGGTAGGGCCGCCACCCGCGCACAGCTCCCCGCGTCGATCGACAGGCGCTGCCCGTCGTCCAGGCCGTCTCTCCCTCCGAGGATGGCCACCGACCTTCCCCCCGCCGCCGAGCAGAACACCGCGTCAGGGAAGGCGTCCCCGTTCACGTCCCCCAACGCCAGGTCCATCACGCGCTCGACCCCCGCAAGGGACACCGGCGCGCCGAGGCCGTCTTCGCAGACCCGCGGATCACACCCGTAGAGCACCTCCGAGGCGCCGTCGAGCACCCCAAAGACCACGTCGGGCCTCCCGTCGCGGTTGAGGTCGGCCACGTCCACGTCCTGTACCCCTCGGCGGGGGTACACGCTGCGAGACGCGTCCGTGTAGTACACCTCGCCGTCCGCCCCTACCGCGTGCCAGTAGATCGCCGAGTCGGTCCTGGCGACCGTATCGCTGTCGCTGGGGGTCTGCGGGAAGCCCGACAGCACCCACTTGGACGAGGCGACCAGCAGCTCCCTCACCCCGTCGCCGTCGAGATCCGCCGAGTCCACGTCGGCACAGTGGTCCACGCGCAGCGCGTCTGAGGCCCTGGGATTCGCGGGGTTTCCGGGGTTCCAGTGGACCAGGGTCTGCACAGGGGTCCCGACAGGCGCCACCTGCCCACAGGCGACCACATCCTCCCACCCATCGCCGTCCAGATCCGCGACCTCCAGCGCCCCCGCGCCCACGCTGTCCAGGGTCCTGACCTCCGCGGCGCCCGCCGCGGTGAACGGGCCCAGGTACACCACCGTCTTGGCGGAGCCCACCGGGAACACGCGCCGCTGCGCCGCGATCAGGTCCGGGGCGCCGTCGCGGTTCAGGTCCGCGATCCGCAGGGCGGCGGGGCTCATCAGGGAGAGGTCCAGTGACGCCCCCACGATCCCGCCCCCACCGTCCCCGAAGAAGACCCTGGCGCTCCCGAAGGTGGAGCCCGACTCCCACCGCCCCGTGGTGAGCACCAGGTCCAGGTAGCCGTCGCCGTTCAGGTCTCCGAAGGCCGCGGGGCCCGCCCCAAAGAGCGCCACGGACCCGTCCCCCCCCTCGCTGAGGGGCTCCTCCGCACCGGACCACAGGTCGCTGGCAGCGCTCCACGTCCACGCGCCAGCCGCGAGGTCGCCGGGGTTGATCAGCACCCAGTCTGCGACGCCGTCGCAGTCGAAATCGCGGCACCAGTCCGCCCCGTCACAGTCCTGGTCCACCCCGTCCAAGGGCACCTCGCCGACGGTGGAGCCGGGGTACACGTCGGGGTCGAGATCGTCGCAGTCTCCCCCCTGGGCGCTAGCCCCCGGGGGGAGGAGGCAGGCCTGCACCGCTGTGTCGCCCCACCCGTCGCTATCCAGATCGGCGTACCAGGTCTGGAGCAGCCCCTCGTCGATGCCCCCGTCACAGTCATTGTCCACCCCGTCGCAGACCTCGGCGCCGCGGGGGGACACCGCAGGGTCCTCGTCGTCGCAGTCCCCCTCCGAGACCGCGGCGCCCGGCGGCGCCTCACAGGCGAGGACCGCGTCCCCTGCCCCCCACCCGTCGCCGTCACCGTCGGCAAAAAAGGGGAGCAGCAGCCCCTCGTCGATACCCCCGTCACAGTCGTTGTCCATCCCGTCGCAGGCCTCGGCCGCGCCAGGGTAGACGAGGGCCTGGCGGTCGTCACAGTCACCGTCCAGATCCACGTAGCCCGGCAGCGGGTCACAGCTCAGGCGCCAGGGACCGGCCCCGAACCCGTCCTCGTCTCCGTCGAGGAAGCGCTCGCTGGCGCCGGTGGCAGAGGGAGGGTCCACCGCCCCGTCGCAGTCGTTGTCCACCCCATCGCAGACCGCCTCGGCTGAGGGGGACACCGCGGCGGCGAGGTCGTCACAGTCGAGGTCATTGCCGACCGACCGCGCAGGCGACTGGCAGGCGGTGACCCCTTGGCCGGGCGCTCCGAAGCCGTCCCCGTCCGTGTCGGCGTACCAGCGCCCCGCGTCCACCGCGTCGTCCGGATCGAGGTGCCCGTCACAGTCGTTGTCCACCCCGTCACACAGCTCCCAGGCCCCTGGGTGGATGTCCGGGTCGTCGTCCGAGCAGTCCCCCCCGAGCAGCGTCTGCCCCACAGCGAGCGCACAGGTCAGCACGCCCTGGGCCTCCACGCCGTAGCCATCCCCGTCCGCGTCGGGGAGGGCGAGGAGCCGATCTACCGCGTCCTCGTCCACCTCCCCGTCGCAGTCGTTGTCCACCCCGTCGCAGACCTCGTCCGCGTCCGGCGAGACGCTGGGAGCGTGATCGTCACAGTCCTCCCCCGCGAGGACCCCATCGCCATCCTGATCTTGGAGCGCCTCGGCGCGATCCAGGTACAGCTCCTCGTTGAAGACACACGCGCTCATGATCAGCCAGAACATCGGCCCCCCCCGCTGACGTCGCTCGCCTTGAGGGCGTAGCACAGCCGCCCCGCCCCCGCCTCGCCCGCGACCCGCGCCGCCCACAGGCACACCATCGCCGTCACTCCCCCACCAGCGCCCCCGCCCCTGGGAAGGCGCGCACCGCCCAGGCCATCCTGGGCAGGTCCGTCTTGACCGACCCCGAGAAGTCGCCCCCGGTGTTCCAGTAGATCGTGGAAGACACCGGGCTAGCGAGCGCCTCGGCCCGAGAGTTGGCGAACACCAGATCCAGATCCCCGTCCAGGTCCAGATCCGCGGCCTCCACGTCCCTGCACCCCGAGGTGGGGAGCTGAGTCCGCAGGGTGCGGTCGAAGCCGCTGGCCGTCTGCCAGTAGACGGCGGAGCTGGTCGCGTAGCCCGCGTCGCTGTGGTGGTTGCAGAACACCAGATCCTGCAGCCCGTCCCCGTCCAGATCCGCAGCCAGCACGTCCTTCACGTCGGAGGTAGGCAGCTCGGAGCGGCGCACCGGCGAGTAGCCCGACCACGCACCCCAGTAGACGTACGAGACCGGGGCGATCCCCCTGTCGTCCCACTGGCTGCCGAACACTAGGTCAGCGAAGCCGTCCCCGTCCAGATCGCGCACCACCACGTCCAACGGGCTCAGGGTGGGCAGGCCGATCCGGTCCAGCTCCGAGTATCCATCGGAGCTGCCCCACCAGATCCACGAGGTGGTCTCGAAGGAGGCGTGCCCGTAGTCCCCCCCCACCGCCGTGCTCGCGGTGATCAGGTCGAGGAAGCCATCACCGTCCAAATCGGCCACCTCCACGTCCGAGCACCCGCTCATCACCAGCTCCTGCCTGCGCTCCGCGGAGAACCCGTGGCTGGAGTTGAGGTAGATCATGGTCTTGGTGTCGTCGTAGGTGCCGTCGTACAGCCCCGAGAAGATCAGGTCGAGCCCACCATCACCGTCGAGGTCCGCGATGTCCAGATCGTAGGCGCCGTGGGTGGGGAGCGCGAGCGGCGGCGCGGCGGCGAGCCCCTCCGCCCCACCCCAGAAGACGTGCGAGTCGGTGTGCGGCGAGGCATCGGCGCTGAAGTTCTCAGAGACCACCAGGTCCAGGAAGGGGTCCTGGTTGAGGTGGGCGAAGCGGACCCTGGCGGCGGCCCTGGTCTCTAGGGTGGTCTCGTCGGAGAAGGTGCCCATGCCCGCGTCGAACACCGCGCTCGGGACTGTGAACCCAGGGCCGACTCTGTACGCCGCCAGGGCCAGGTCCAGGTCTCCGTCCCCGCCAAGATCCCCCGCCGCGATGTCCCAGATGCCCTCAGCCTCCAGGTGCACGTCCTCCTGCGAGCAGGTCGGCCCAAAGAACACCGAAACCCCCTCTTGCGCCTGCCCCGACATGGGCATGCCCCCCAGCACCAGGTCCGGGTAGCCGTCACAATTCATGTCCACGCACCCGTCGATCCCGTCGCAGTCCTGGTCGACCCCGTCCCCCGGGACCTCGTCCTCGTGCGAGCCGGGGTAGACCGCGCGGTCCCCGTCGTCACAGTCCAGGTCGTTGTCTACGATCCCGTCGTACAGCCCGCAGTCGAGGATCTCCGCCGCACCAAAGCCGTCCCCGTCGTCGTCGCGGTAGAAGGTGAACAGCAGGCCCTCGTCGGTGTCGCCGTCGCAGTCGTCGTCGAGGCCGTTACAGAGCTCCACCTGCCCCGGCGAGACGGTGTCGTCCCGGTCGTCACAGTCCCCCCCCACCGCCACCTGCCCCACCTCGGCGGCGCAGCCCTCCACCTCCACCGCGCCGAAGCCGTCCGCGTCGCCGTCTACGAAGAGGGTGAGCAGCACCCCCTCGTCCACGTCCCCGTCGCAGTCGTCATCCTGCCCGTTGCAGACCTCCGCGATGGCGGGCGAGCGCGTCGCGTCCCCATCATCGCAGTCCCCGCCCTCCGCGACCAGCCCCTCGCCAGGGCAGGCCAGCACCTCCTCCCCGCCGCTGCCGTCGCCGTCCGTGTCCCGGAACAGCGTGAGCCTGTCCGCGGCGTCCTCGTCGGTGGTGCCGTCACAGTCGTCGTCCAGCCCGTTGCACAGCTCCCGCTGCCCGGGGAAGCGGGCGCCGTCCCCGTCGGCACAGTCCCCTCCCCTCAGGGACAGGCTGTCGGTGATGGCGCAGGCGAGGACCTCCTCCCCCCCGAAGCCATCCAGGTCGCCGTCGTTGAACAGGGTGAGCAGGACGCCCTCGTCCACCTCCCCGTCACAGTCGTTGTCCACCCCGTCGCAGAGCTCCTCCGCGTCGGGCCCCACGTCGGCACGGAGGTCGTCGCAGTCGGTGGGGACCAGCGCGCCATCGCCGTCCAGGTCCACCTCGTCCAGCGCGGGAGGGGGACACGCGCTGAGCGCCAGCGCACCGAGGGCCAGCCAGGATACGCGTCGCATCAGTGCTCCTCTGGGTGGGAGGTCACGACCACCCGCTCGTAGCCGTCGGTCCCGAGCCACTCGCTGGTGAAGGCTCCGGCCTCCCAGTCGAACAGCTGGGTGCCCCGTGGCGGCAGATCCGCGCCGGAGACCAAGATCCACTCGTCCCTGCCGTCCAGATCGCTGTCGATCGGCGCGATCCGCTCGCATCGCTCCACCAACATGAGGTGACTCGTTGAGGCCGCGAAGCCCGCCGCCGTGCCGCGCAGGGTCCGGCTGGAGTTGTCGTAGTAGCCGCAATGGATCAGATCGGGGTACACGTCGCCGTCCACGTCGGTGATCAGCAGGTCCATGGTGCGCTCCGTGTAGTCGACCTCTACCGGCGCCTGCCACCCGTCGACGCACCAGGACTCCGGGCCGTCGCAGCCGTAGTACACGTCCACCCTGCTGTCGACGCCCCCCATGATCAGGTCGAGGCGACCGTCGTGATCCATGTCCGCGACCTCTAGGTCCTGGGTGCCGTGCCGGGGGAAGTAGAGCGCCGACTCCGCGGGGTAGCCCCACCTGCCCCCGCCCTGACCGACGGCGTAGAACAGCACCGAGTCGGTCTCGGCCAGCAGCTCCCCCAGCGCCAAAGAGCGGTCGAGGACGTACCCGAAGGGGAAGGTCCCCCACTCGGAGGAGGCGAGGAGCAGCTCCTTCACCCCGTCGCCGTTCAGGTCCACAGCCTCCACATCCATGCAGTAGTCCACCTGCAGCCAGTCCGGTTCGGAGATCACATCGCTGGAGCCCGGGTGCCAGTGCACCGCGGTCCTGGTCTGCTGCCCGGCGTCCGCGACCTGACCGCAGGCCACCACCTCCTCCCAGCCGTCACCGTCCAGGTCCACCACCTCCACCTGCCCGGTCCCGTAGGCGCTCAGCTGGAGGTCCGCGGTGCGGCGGACCCCCGAGGGCTCAACCGGTCCCCAGTACACCAGCACCGGCACGGCAGCGCCGGCAAAATAGCTCCGTTGCTGGGCGATGAGCACGTCCAGTACCCCGTCGTGGTCCAGGTCCACCACGTCCACGTCGGAGGCGCCTGCGGACTGGAGCAGGGTGGGATCCTCCAGGTTCAACCCCGCCGCGTCCCCGAAATAGACGAGCGTTCCCCCCGAGGTCGGCGGACTGTCGGGGTGGCCCTGGTTGACCACCAGATCCAGGTAGCCATCGCCGTTGAGATCCCCCGCGGCGCCCCCAGAGGCGGCGGAGGTGATGAACGGGCGCACCGCGGCGTCCGCCACAGGGCCCCCGTCATTCTCGGTCACGGTGTCCACCCCGTACCAGACCGGCTCGCCGGTCTCCAGGCGGTCCATGGGGTTGAGCAACACCCAGTCCGGGTAGCCATCACAGGAGAAATCCTCACAGGCGTCGGATCCGTCGCAGTCCTGATCGATCCCGTCCATCGGCACGTCGGGCTGAGTGGAGCCAGGGGACACGGTGTTGTCGGTGTCATCGCAGTCCCCGCCCCGAGGCGCGCTGTGGGGCGGCAGAGCGCAGGCCCGGAACGGTTCCGCGCCCCAGCCGTCGCCGTCCCAGTCCGCGAAGAAGGTCAGCAGCAGGTCCTGATCGGTGTTTCCGTCGCAGTTCGCGTCGATCCCGTCGCAGACCTCGTCCGCACCGGGGTGCACCTGCGGGGCCTCGTCATCGCAGTCCCCACCGCGCCCCGCCCAGCGCTCAGGCTCGGCGCAGGAGGACACCGACTCGCCCCCGTACCCGTCGCCGTCCAGGTCGAGCAGCCAGGTCTGCGCGAGGCCCTCGTCGATCTCCCCGTCGCAGTCGCCGTCGACGCCGTCGCACTGCTCGTCGGCGCCTGGGAACACCTCAGCCCGCGCGTCGTCGCAGTCCCCCGCCTGGTCCGCGGCGCCCGCTGGGGTCACGCAGCCGAGGTGCGCGTCCCCGACGCCGTAGCCGTCGCCATCGCCGTCGGCATAGTAGGGGTGGGCGTCGATCGACGTGTCGGGGTCAACCAGCCCGTCACAGTCATCGTCCACCCCGTTGCACCGCTCCACCGCGCCCGGAGAGACGCTGTCATCGTCATCGTCACAGTCCCGCCCCTGAGGGACCGATCCCGGCGGGGCGACACAGGCGTAGACCACCGCGGTGTCGAGACCAAAGCCATCCCCGTCGGCGTCGGAGTACCAAGCCGACGCCCCCGCGGCGTCGCCAGGGTCTGTCACGCCGTCGCAGTCGTTGTCCACCCCGTCACACACCTCGAGCGCGCCCGGACGCACGGTGGCGTCGTTGTCGTCACAGTCCCCGCCCATCAAGACCGCCCCGTCCGGAGCCTCACAGGCGAGCAGCGCACCCTCCTCTGGCCCGAAGCCATCGCCGTCTGCGTCCGGGAAGAAGGTCCGCTGGTCCAGCGCGTCCTCGTCCGCGCTCCCGTCGCAGTCGTTGTCCACGCCGTCACACCGCTCCTCGCCCCCGGGGTGGGCGTTGGGATCGCGATCGTCACAGTCAACCTCGGCCAGGTACCCGTCGCCGTCGGCGTCCTGAAGCGCCGCGGCGCGGGTCGTGTAGGCCCCGTCATCAAAGACACAGCCCGTGAGCAGCAACCACCACATCGGCAACTCCTAGAACGCGAATTCGACCGTGACCATCCCCAGCCCGGCGCCGAGCAGGGCGTAGCCCCCCCAGCCGAGGAGCTGCTGCCGTCCCCAGGCGGCGTCTAGCGCCTCCATCGTCGCCGCGGTCTCCATCGCCCCGTCCTGCGACGCGGCGCCCACCAGCGCGCCCGCGCCCGCGACCAGCGCGACGCCCCCTCCGATCCCCAGCACCGGCAGGTGACGGCTCGGCCTCGCAGGCTCCCTGGGCGGCTTCAGCTCCGGAGGGGGCGGGAGGCGGTTGTTGTCGCGCGCGACCGGGCGCGGCCCCTCGCGTAGCCCGTGCACGAGCGCGACCTCCTCGCCGGGCCGGACCGCGATCACCCTGGCGTAGAGCGCCTCGCCGTCGGGTGGGAGCACCTGGACCAGGTGCAGGCCCGCCCCTAGCTCGGCGGGGAAGGACTGGCGCACCCCGTCCACATAGGCGTGGAAGGTGGTGAGGGGCGGCTGGAGCACCAGCGAGCCCTCTCCTCCGGTGGGGAGCTCCGCGGCCAGGTACTGGGTGTGCAGCGCCGGCCCCAGGTCGGCGTCCCAGGCGCCGGGGTCGAGGGCGCGAGAGGAGGCGAAGGCCTCCGTGGCGGCCCCCTGGTCCCCAGAGAACTGCGCCCAGGCGCCCTCCATGAGCCACAGGCGCGCCAACAGCGCCGGCGATGCGGGCGGCGAGCACGAGAGCACCTGCTCTACCTCGTCCAGCGCCTGGCGGGCCTCGTCGAGCCGCGCCTCGAGGATCGCCTTCTCAGCGAGGTTGAGGGGCACAGCCGGCTCATCGCAGGCGGCCATCGCCGCCGCAGAGAAGAGCGCCACAAGCAGGGTCGTCATCCGGGACCTCCGAGCGACCACCCGCAGGGGGCAGCCCACGCGCCATACTACACGGATCCGCCCCCGCGCACAGGGCCCGAGGACGCGGGGCCCCCAGGCGCGCTCCCCCCCCCACCGCTGGGAGGGGTGCGAGGTCACGATCGCATGGTCGTAGCCCCCATCTCCCAGGGCGATCCCCGTCATGGTCCCAGAGCGCCAGGAGCGGCGCTGCAGCACAAGAGGGGAGCCGTCCGCGCCAGAGGTCAGGATCCACGAGTCGACGCCGTCACCGTCCACCGCCTCGATCTTCCGGCAGTCGTCGATCCACAACACGGTGAGAGCGGTATCGCTGAGCCCGGCGGGACCGCCGGGCTCAGCGCGCGGCCCCTGTTCGGGGCGTTGCGCCTGTTCAGGTCGAGGAGGCCATCTCCTCCTGCGTCGGCGACCTGGAGATTCACGGACCGGTGGGCCGGCCGGCGGGTCCCTGCCGTCCAGACAGCCCGGCTGCTGCCGCCGCCGGTCCGAGTAGCGCGAGGCGCGGGTGTCCACCCCGGGCCATGATCATCGTTCGTCCCAAGGGCCCGCTCATCGCTTGCCATGCTGGCGGAGGGAGAGGGTACTGCTAGCGCGCTGAGATCCTAATTGCCGACGGCCTGATGGCCGCCGCCAAGGGGGCTTCGCCGCCCTTCGCAGCCCCCGTAGGGGTCGGGGACTGCGTCCCCCCCCCGACCAATGACCTACGGCCTGATGGCCGCCGCCAAGGGGGTCTGGCCCCCCTTCGCAGCCCCCGGCGGGGTCGGGGACTGCGTCCCCCCCCAATCCCCCCCTGCTGGGGCTTGCCGCCCCCTCCCCCCCCGCGTGATCGGGCGCTAGCCTCCGTGCCGGAGGCACCCCCGCAGGACCCGCTTGGCCGAAACGATGATCAAGGCCCCACCCCGCCCATCACGGTTCCAGCGCCGGGCGGTACCCGGAACAGGAGAAAGCATGGCCCACCCCGCCCATCACGGACCCAGCCCCCGGTCGCCCTTCGGGTCGGCCACATCCACGTCATCGGTACCCTGCTGGCGGAAGGCCAGGGCGCGGTTGGGGGGGGCGCGCCAGTCCCTAGCTGCGAGGGGAGCCGCGCAGCAGAGCAGGGCGTTCGCTCGGGGGCCAGCTCCCCGAGCGAACCCAACAGATCTAGTGCATGGCGGCTAGGGTGCCTGCCGCGCACGTCCACTCAGGTCCCCCAACCCGCAGCACTTTCGTTGGCAAATGCCCCGCTAGCGCCTTGCTGATCGCCAGAGAACAGCGCCCACGCACCCTCCAGCGGCCAGCGCCCCGCAAGGTGCGAGGAGGACACCGGGGGTGAGCAGGCGAGCGCCTGCTCCACCTCGCCTGGCGCCTGCCGCGTCGGATCAAGCCGCCCCTCCAGCAGCGTCCTCTCGGCCAGATCGAGCGGCTCCGAGGGCAAGCCACAGGCCGCCCACGGCGTCCCCATCATCGAGCCGATCCGCTCCGAGGACACACGACCCGGTGCCCCTACGTTGACGGCGCGGCGCAGATCCGCACCACAAGCGCGCGCGCCGGGGGCCGGACTACGGACGCGATGCCGGCCCCACCTCGCCGACACCGGGGCGCGCCCTGCCGCCCTCTGGGAACCGCGGACGCGTTATGCTTGTCCGCTGCACCACGGAGAGTCCATGCCCAAGCACCCCGAGGAACAGGGAGACGTACAGACCCGCTCCAAGGTCGAGAAGCCGCGGCGGTTCAAGGTGCTACTCCACAACGACGACTACACCACCATGGAATTCGTGGTGATGATCCTCAGGCAGGTCTTCCACCTCAGCCCCGCCGCGGCCAGCAGGGTGATGCTCCACGTGCACCGCAAGGGCGTGGGGGTCGCAGGCGTCTATCCCCGAGACATCGCCGAGACCCGCGCCGACCAGGTCCTGGGCCTGGCCCGAGAGGCGGGCTACCCCCTTCAATGCACGCTGGAGCAAGAATAGATGCTCGACGACGATCTTCGCGTAGCCCTCGGCTTGGCGCTCGAGGTGGCCCACGACTTGCGCCACGAGTTCATCACCCTGGAGCACCTGCTGCTAGGGCTGCTCCACGACCCCCGCTCCACCGAAATCCTAGAGGCGTGTGGCGTCAAGGTCGACGCCTTGGAGACGGAGCTGGATGCCTTCCTGGAGCAGCTCGACAGGCTCCCCGACGAGGCGGACCTGGAGCCCACACAGACCCTCGGCTTCCGGAGGGTGCTCCAGCGGGCGATCGTCCACGTACAGCAGGCGGGGCGCAAGCAGCCAGTCGACGGCGGGCACGTGCTGGTCGCGATGATGCAGGAGGAGGACTCCAACGCGGTCTACCTCCTCAAGCGGCAGGGGGTCAGCAAGCTCGACCTCGTGCAGTTCATCTCGCATGGCATCCGCAAGGACGGGCGCGCCACCGCCGGCCCCAGCCCTGTGCCCACCGGTGTCGACGGTGAGGGCGCGGTGCCGGTGGCCCCCAACGCCCTGGAGGCCTACACCACGGACCTGTGGAAGCGGGCGGAGGACGACCGAATCGATCCGCTCATCGGGCGGGAGATCGAGCTGGAGCGGGCGCTGCAGATCCTTGGGCGCCGCCGCAAAAACAACCCCCTGTTCGTGGGCGATCCGGGCGTGGGCAAGACCGCGATCATCGAGGGACTGGCGCGCAACATCTTCCTCGGGCAGGTGCCGGAGCTGCTGCAGGGCGTCCACATCTACCAGCTCGACATGGGGGCGCTGCTCGCCGGGACCCGGTACCGGGGCGACTTCGAGGAGCGCCTCAAGGCGGTGGTCAGGGCCCTGGAGGGGGACGACAAGGCGATCCTGGCCATCGATGAGATCCACACCATCGTCGGCGCTGGCGCCACCTCTGGCGGCAACATGGACGCCTCCAACCTGCTCAAGCCCGCCCTCGCAGACGGCACCCTCCGCTGCATCGGTACGACCACCCATGAGGATTTCCGCCAGTCCTTCGGCAAGGACAAGGCGCTGGCGCGCCGCTTCCAGACGGTGGACGTGCCCGAGCCCACCCTGGAGGACACCCACGCCATCCTACGGGGGCTCCAGGGCCGCTACGAGAAGCACCACGGCCTCACCTACACCCCCGAGGCGGTGCGCGCGGCGGCAGAGCTGGCGGCCCGCCACATCAACGACCGCAAGCTCCCCGACAAGGCCATCGACGTACTCGATGAGGTAGGGTCCCGGGCCCGCCTCGACGGGCTGAAGGAGGTCGGGCTGGAGCAGGTGGAGCGCGGGGTGGCGCGCATGGCCCGCATCCCCGAGAAGAGCGTCTCGACCGAGGACCGCGACCGCCTGATGAACCTGGAGGAGGACCTGAAGCGGGTGCTGTTCGCCCAGGATCAGGCGATCGACACGGTCACGTCGGCCATTAAGATGTCTCGGGCCGGGATCGGCTCCGCGACCCGACCGGTGGGCAGCTTCCTGTTCGCTGGCCCCACGGGAGTCGGCAAGACCGAGCTTGCCAAGCAGCTCGCCCTCACCCTTGGGGTGGAGATGGTGCGCTTTGACATGTCTGAGTACATGGAGAAGCACTCGGTCTCGCGCCTCATCGGGGCGCCCCCCGGCTACGTCGGCTTCGACCAGGGCGGACTCCTCACCGACGCCGTGCACAAGACCCCCCACTGCGTCGTGGTGATGGACGAGATCGAGAAGGCGCACCAGGACGTCTACAACATCCTGCTCCAGGTGATGGACCACGCGACGCTCACCGACAACAACGGGCGCAAGACCTCCTTCCGGAACGCGGTGATCATCATGACCACCAACGCCGGGGCCAAGGAGGGCAACGGGCGCAACGTGGGCTTCGGCGGGGGCGTGGGCCACAGCCGCGCGGAGGCCGCCCTCAAGCGCGTGTTCCCGCCGGAATTCCGCAACCGCCTCGACGCCATCGTCTACTTCAACCCCCTCCCCCCAGCGGCGGTCCTGCGGATCGTCGACAAGTTCCTCCTCGAGCTCGAGGGGCAGCTCTCCGAGCGCGACGTGGTGCTCACCGCGACCGAGGCGGCCCGCGCCTTCTTCTCCAGCAAGGGATTCTCCGAGGAATTCGGTGCCAGAGAGATGGGCCGGGTGATCCAGGACCTGCTCAAGAAGCGCCTCGCGGACGAGCTGCTCTTTGGGAAGCTCAAGAAGGGGGGACACGCGGCGGTGGACCTGGAAGGCGAGCAGATCACCGTGAGCAGCACTGCGAAGAGCGGCGCGTGAAGCCCAGCGCTCCCCTGGTCGACCTCGACCTGCGGCTGAAGCGGGCCGACGGCCTGCGGCGCGCCAAGGAGCTGGCCCAGCGCCCCGATCGCGACGAGGAGCCGCCCGTGGATGGGAGAGCGCCCGGGGCGGCGCTGGTGCGCACGGCCACGGGGTGGACGCTGGAGGACGCGCCCCTATCGATCGGCGACCCGATCGAGGTCTACACCAACCGCTCCAATGGCTGGGTGCGGGGCAGGTTTGAGTGGGGCGGACTCCCCGACGATCCCGGCATGATCGCGGTCAACGTGTGGGACCCCGCCGGGGCACGCGACGAGGACGGCCTGCCCCCCTGGGTGGGCAGCCTGGAGGCGGCGCTGCCACCGAGGGCGAGGGTTCGGCGGGGGTAGCCTGAAGGGGGCCTGAGGTGTATGCTCCCACCACTTGGAGGTCGCCTATGCGTCTGATGTCCTCGTTGGTTGCGGTCGTCGTCCTGAGCTTCGCGCTGGCCTGCGGAGGCGGAGGCGGAGGCGGAGGCGCCTCGCTCAGCGAGCGCTGGGAGGTGGTCGCTCCCGACGTGTCGGAGGCCACGGTGGTCAGCATGACCGACGACGCCTTGGTCTTGTCCTACGCCGACGGCGACATCCAAGAGCGGCTGGACGAGTGGGGCGCGCCGCTCCTCAGCGACGGCTGGAAGGTCACCTACGACTCGGGCGCAAATTCCGACCCTCACACCACGATGTACGCCAAGGACGGCGCGACCCTGAGCACCAGCGCGCTCAAGTCGGGGGGGGTTGTGTACCTCTCGTCCGCCCTACAGGGCGATCCCCCTGGAAGGAGCGAGAAGAGCGCGGCGGCTCCCTCCTCGGTGAAGGCGCCAGCAGAGCAGCCCCCGGCAGCTCAGCAGGCGGAAGCCCCCAAGAAGCCCGCCGCACCCAAGAAAGACTGCTACAACGACGTGTACGCCCCCTGTGACCGGGCCTGCAGCGACGCCCACTGGTCCTGCGCCACCAGCTGCGACAACTCGATCACCGGGCCCTGCGCCGAGGCCTGCGACGACGTGAAGGACTCCTGCGAGGAGCGCTGCAAGGACATCAAATGGCGGTGCGAGCGCGGCTGATTCGCCGGGGGCCCCAGCCCATGAGCCCCTCGGCCCGCCCCCCGGGGGGGCCGGTGGATGTCTGTGCCTGCCCGCCTCGCTGCGCGCTGCCTGACAGCTACCGCATCGGTCGCTGATCCCCAAGGAACCGCCAAGAGGATCGCGGCACAACCTGCTGCCAACCTCGCGCTCGAACCACGCACCTGTCCCTCGGTCAGGAGATCCGGCCCATGTGTCCGTCTCCGACTCACGACAGCCGTCGATTCTTCTGGCGGATCCTCAGCTATGGACGACATCGCGACAATGGTGACCGATCAGCTCGGGCGCAGCAGGCCCTTGCAGCCCCCGCCACGGCCGTGGCGCGTCGCGGCCGGGTGCTACCACGAACGAACCAGTCTTATCGGCGCGCGCCTCGCTCTCCGCACCGGACGCTGGGTCATGGCGAGCCTCGGACAAGTCGGTTGTTCCAAGACGCTGTGCGCTCGGACCGGATGTCCTGTCGGTCGTGCGGGCCGCTGGAGCAGGTCTATCTGCGAGGCGAGCGCCCCCAGCGGTGCGACCGCGCTCCCCGCAGCCCCACGCCACTCGGTCCCCCCCCGCGGTCTCCTGGGCTGCCCCCGTCACCCCGGACAGGCGCGCGCCCCGAAGACCTGCGGCGCGTCCTCCTCGCCGGGGGCACCACCGCGACCTCGGCGTCAGGTGCCCGCCGAGGTCCGTCGGCTGACCGCGCCCTCACGGTGGCTCTGCTTCGGGGGCCGTGTCCAGTGTGACGCGCGCGCGGCCGGAGCGCGCCGAGCGAAAAGCCGAACAGCGTCTCCTCGCGCCTCACGGTGGCCCCTCCCCGACGAGGTCACCGAGCCCGTGCAGAGGGACGAGCGGCTCGCCTCGAC
>JAFGVK010000012.1 GCA_016938035.1 Deltaproteobacteria bacterium
AACAGGCGCCATGTCTTCATCCGCTCCGGGCAGCGAGGAGGGGAGCAGGACGCTGAACGCGGTCCCTACGCCCACCTCAGAGGTGAGCAGCATCGCCCCTGTGTGACTCTGCACGATCCCGGCCACCGCCGCAAGGCCCAGCCCCCGCCCGGTGGCCTTGGTGGTGTAGAAGGGGTCGAGGATCGACGCCATGACCTGTGGCTGCATCCCCTCGCCCTGATCCCGCACCTCCAGCACCGCGACCGGACCGGTCCAGGGCTCCAGCCGGGGCTGGATGGGATCGAGGGCGAGTATCGGGTGGTGCGCGTCCACGGTGTAGGTCCGCACCCAGACCGTCCCGCCCCCCTTGGGGAGCGCCTCGGCCGCGTTGGTCACCAGGTTCAGCACCACCTGACGCAGCTGTGTGATGTCCCCCTCCACCCACACCGGCTGGAGGTCCAGCTCCAGCCTCGCGGCGCGGGTGATCGACGATCGGGCCAGGTCCACCATCTCCCGCGTCACCGCGGCGAGGTCGATGAGCTGGCTCTGCAGCTTGCCCTGCCCCACATAGGCCAACAGCTGGCGGGTCAGCTCCGCCGCCCTGGTGGCGGCGTGGCGGATCTCCTCAGCGAGCACCCTGGGCTCCTCCCCCGGTGCCAGGCTCTCGGCCAGGATGTCGGCGTTGCCGAGCATCCCGACCAGCAGGTTGTTGAAGTCATGCGCCACCCCCCCCGCGAGCACGGTCAGGCTCTCGCTCTTCTGGGCCTGGTGGACGCGCCGCTCCAGCGCGAGCCGCTCGTCCTGTTGCCTGAGCTGCTTCTCCAGGTCGACGCTGGTCTCGACGACCCAGCGGACCTCGCCCTCTCGTCCGAAGACTGGCGACAGCGTCACCTCCATCGGCACCATCCTCCCGTCCGGCGCGAGGTGCTGGTGGACGGAGGTCACGGGGATCCGGTCTCGCACCACCTGGTGCAGCGGGCAGGGGTGCTCCAGCGCGCAGGGGGCGTCGCTCCCGTGGCCCAGGGCGTGGCAGGTGAGCGCCTCGGGGGCCCGCCCGTCCCTCAGACCCCTGTTGGCGAAGACCACGCGGTAGCTGGAGGGGTCGATCACCATCACCGTCGCGGGGATCGCCTCGACAAGCTGCCCGAGGAAGGCCTGCGACTCCTGTAGCGCCTGCTGCGCCTCGATCTGGTCGGTGATGTCGTAGACGAAGCCGTCGTAGGTCTGCGGGCGTCCGTCCACGTCGCGGTTGACACGGGTGTAGTCATGGATCCAACGCACCGCGCCGTCCGGGCGCACCACCCGGTAGTCTTGGGTGAAATCCACCCGCCCCTCCGCGGTGTACGTCTGCACCTCACGCGCCACCCGCTCCACGTCCTCCGGATGGACCAGGTCGGCGTACCTGCAGCGGCCAGAGACCAGGTCGGCGGACTCGACCCCCAGCAGGTCCAACACATTGATGGAGGCGTAGGCCACAGGCCAGCCCTCCGCCGCGGCCCAACGGAGCGCGACGACCGGCCCGTGGTCGTGGAGCCGCACCAGCCCCTGCATCGCGTAGAGCAGGGAGGAGTGCAGCTCCTCCAACACCCCCGCGATCCGCGTGGGCCTGCCCTCTTCGTCGCGCTGCACGACGCTGGCCCTCGACCCCACCCAGCGCCAGGTACCTGTCTTGGTCTTCACCCTGTGGTCGATGTAGAAGCTCGCCCCCTGGTCCGTGAACAGGGCCCGGTACAGGCGCGACAGGCGGTGTACGTCCTCGGGGTGCAGGACGCCCTGCAGGGCGGTGAGGGGGTCGGCGAGCGCCTCGCGGGACAGGCCGAGGATGTCGACCACCCTGTCCGAGGCGTACACCTCCAGGGCGACAGGGTCCCAGCTCCAGACCCCCAGGCCCCCCCCACGCAGGCCCAATTCCGCGTGCATCATGACGATCTGCTGGTCGTCAAGCGGCGTGAGCTCCCCCTCCAGGCGCAGCACTGCGCCGTCCTCGCCGCGCACCGCCTCCCAGGTGCAGCGGGCGTACACCCACCCCCGCCCTTCGCTCCGCACCTTGCCATAGGCGAGGCCATGATCCCGCTCCCCTCGCGCGGCCAGCCGAAGGGTCCCCCGCGCGTGGGAGCAGAGGCGTGCCAGAAAATCCTCCCCAGTGGACTGGAAGAGCCTGCTGCCTCCGTCCAGCAGCTCGTTGAGTGCCCCTGTGCCCAACACCACGCCTGCCCCTAGCGACCACACCCAGCGCGCCTCTTGGGGCTCTCGGGGAACACCTTGGCCAGCCAGCACCTCGTCGAGGCGCGCCCGCGCCGCGTCCCGCGCGCGATGTGCCGCCAGCAGCAGCCACACCAGCCCGCCCCCACCCAGCAGCCCCACCATCCAGAAGGAGCCCATCCCCAGCAGCAGGGCCCCGAACACCGTACCCTTGGGGGGCAGCACCTGGGTGGTGCGCGCCTCCAGGTAGGCGACCCCGAACAGGTCTCCGTCCATGACGGCAGCGTCGCGGTGACAGGCGTGGCAAGACGGCTCCATCGGCAGGGGGTGGGCGACGCGGACCCACTCGTCTCCCGCGACCATGACCGTGTCGGTCACCATCGGCCGACCCCGCGCCAGCTCGGCCTGCGCCGCCCGCTGCCACCCCTCTAGCTCGGGCGCGTCGACCCGACGGAACAGGGTCTTGCCGTAGCTGGGGTTGATCTGCAGGTGGATGAAGAAGCGGTTGGCCCCGCTGTCCAGGCTCTGGCTGCGCTCTGCCAGCCGCAGCCGGAGGTTGGACTCCTGCACCACGTGCGCGTGGAGGATGCGCTCCGAGTACTCGGTGCGCAGGTTGAGCACCTGCTGGTAGGCCAGCAGGAAGAAGAAGACCGAGGCGCCGCTCCACAGGGCAGACCACGCCGCATAGGCGAGTGGTGAGCTGCGGCGCTGGTCAGTGTCTCCAAGCATGGTCAAGGCTACCCCATTCTCGTGAGCGTCGGGGCGTCTACCGGGGTGAGGGAGTGTAGGCTTGCCTGAGAGGGGCGTGGAACAGCCGCTCCCCCCGGAGGCGCCGGCGCCCTGTCGCCCCTCCCGCTGGGGACCGTTGACTGGTCAGCGCCTCGCTGCCGCTGAGTGGGACGGAGCGCAGCCGGCGGTGTCGATCAGCCCCCGGAAGAAGCTCCTGGCGCTGGCGGCTAGCGAGCGGACCCTGTAGCCCCCCTCCTGCACCACCAGGGTTGGGACGCCCAGCGCGCCGATCCGGCGGCCGTTCGCCTGGAAGTCGGCGGCGCGCAGGGTGAAGGAGCCGGTGGGGTCGTCGCGTGCGGTGTCAAAGCCCAGGCTGAGGACAAGGTACGAGGGGCGGAAGCGCCGGATCCGCGCCAAGGCCTCGTCGAGCGCCTCCAGGTAGGCCGGACCGTCCAGTCCCTCCCGCTGCGGCAGGTTGAGGTTGTAGCCCTGGCCCTCACCCTCACCCCGCTCGTCCTCGAAGCCGCTGAAGTAGGGGTAGGTGACCCTCGGCGTCCCGTGGATCGACACCGTCAGCACGTCGGCGCGGTGGTAGAAGATGTCCTGCGTGCCGTTGCCGTGGTGATAGTCCACGTCGAGCACCGCCACCCTGCCGTAGGCGCTCAGGTGGTGCGCGGCCACCGCCGCGGAGTTGAAGTAGCAGAAGCCGCCGAAGACCTTGCGCTCTGCGTGGTGCCCCGGCGGACGGACCAGCGCGTAGGCCAGCCTCCGCCCCTCAAGCAGCGCGTCGGCACCGCCCAGGGCGCAGTCTACCGCCCCTCGTGCGGCGAGGTAGGCGTTGCGGTTGAGAGGGGTGAAGGTGTCGATGCAGAAATAGCCCGCCCGCAGGGGGAGCTCCTTTGGGGGGCGCGTGGTGTTCCGAACCGGGAAGACGTAGGGGTAGACCGACTTGCCCTCAGGCAGCGAGAGGCAGGCCTCGTGGAGGTAGTCGACGAGCTGGCGGTCGTGGACCGCCCGGATGGGCGCGTCCGAGACGTGGAGCGGGGGCCGACGCTCGAACCAGCCGGTGGGCTCTAGCCCCTTGAGGATCGCTGAGATCCGCACCGGTGACTCCACGTAGCCCCGCTCGCGGATGTGGTGGATGTCGTGCTTCTCGTTCACGAAGAGCGGGATCCTGAGGTCCCGGAGCGGCGCTGAGGCCACCTTGTCCGGCTGGTAGCGCGGCGGCCGCAGGGCCACGGGGTCCTCGGTGAAGGAGCTGAGCACCAGGGCGTTGTACTCCGGGGAGCAGAGGCCTCTGTACTTTCGATCCAGGATGGCGCGGACCGCCGCCACCGCCCGCGCCTTGGGGAGCGGCGCGGGGGAGCCCAGCAGGTCCACCACCAGGTAGGGAGGGTCGCTGCTGTCGGGGGTGACCGGGGTCTCGTAGGCGGTGTTGGCGACAGGGCGCGCGCCCCAGCGCTCGTAGAAGCGCAGCCTCGCGGCGTTCTGCGCCCGGATCTCCGGATGGGGCGACAGGGTGGGGTCATCGGGGAGGCACTCGAAATAGAGGGCGTCGGCACCCAGCGCTCGGGCCTCCTCCCGGACCCGCTCGTACAGCGCCCCACCCACGCCCCCGCTGGTGCCGTGCGCGGCGGAGGCGACGTAGTCCAGGAAGGCGAAGCGCAGCTCCGGCTCGTGGAACACCATCGCGAAGCCCTTGATGCGCTGCTTTCCGTCCTCAGCGACGAAGAGGGTGGCCCGAAACCCGAAGCGCATGGGGTTGAGGAGCTGTTGGGGGACCTTCTCCACGTCCTCGGGGGGGAGGTCGGGGAACTGGGCGCGCAGGATCTCCTGCACCTGGCGGATGGCCTCCTGGTTGGCGGACGCTACCGGATCGACGACCTTGCGGATGCGGAACATGGGGCCCCCACGCGGCGCGGGGCACGCCGATGGCCACGGCTATCTCCCGTGGCGCCTCAGGGACAGGAGGCAGCACGCGCAACGCGCGGGGCCTGTCGCGAAATGTCACCGCGCTGAATCTCCAACTGGAGCGACCGTCGTACCCGGCAACCAACCGCCGGAGCTCACCATGACCCGCCTCGCCGCCCTCGCCCTCACCGCCCTCCTCGCTCTCGCCGCCGCCCCCGCAGCGCAGGCCGCGGTCTCCCGCGCCGATATCGATCGCGCCAGCTACTCCGGCGACCTCACGGGCTACGAGCGCAGCGCGCTCCTCGACGAGCTGGAGCGCTTCCAGCACGCCGAGCGCGTCGCCCTCCGCGACCGCTACCTCGACCGCTGGGAGCGCCGCGAGCTGCACGAGCTCGGTGTCCGCTTGGACCGGTCCTTCTTCGAGCTGACCCACAACCGCGAGCGGGTCCACTACTACAGCGGCTACACAGAGGTCGCGTGGCACGCGCGCCCCGTGCCTCCCCCTCCCTCCTACCACTACAGCCCCAGCCCCAGCCACAGCCCCAGCCACGGCTCCAGTCCCCACTCCAGCCACGGCTCCAGCCACGGCTCCAGCCACGGCTCCAGCCACGGCTCCAGCCACGGCTCCAGCCACGACTACAGCCACGACTCCAGCCACGGTGGCGAGGGACGGGACCAGAACAGCGGTCGGGACGGGCAGGGACACGAGCGGGCGCGGTAGCCCGAGGGGCGGTCGTCAGGCAGCGGCCGCGAGGCCGCGCCTCGGGGCCGCTGGCCTCGTGTCAGACCCCGAGGTGCTGGCTGCCGAGGCCGTTTGCGGCACCGGGCCCCAGCCGGCCAGTCTCACAGGAAGAGCTGGCCGTGATCATCGCTTGCCGCCCCCTCTCCCCCTGCGTGATCGGGCGCGACCCCCAGGCCAGAGGGCCCCCCGCGTGATGTCGGCTGGCCGGAGGCGCCCTCACCGCGCGGGGCATCGGGCGATCCTTGACGCGGGCGCGGCGTCGCTAGGTGTGGAGCGGCAGCAGCCCGGCGATGTCCCCTGGGGTCGCGCCGCAGCAGCCCCCCACCCCGCACAGGCCCGGGAGCTCCCGCGCCCAGGCAGGGTCGGCGCCGGTGCCCTGAGGGCGGAGCAGCAGCGGCAGCCCGGGGGGCAGCGCCCGGGCCAGCTCCGCCATCTGCTGGGCGCCCAGCGAACAGTTGAGGCCCACCGCCTGGGCGCCGGCGTCGGCCAGGCGCGAGAGGGCCTCCCCCAGCGGCTCACCGCTGTAGGCCCTCCCTCCCGTGGTGCGGGGGGTGAGAGAGACCCACACCGGCACCCCGGCCCCCAGGCCCCGCAGCAGGTCTAGCGCCGCCAGCGCCTCGTCGAGGGAGGTCTGGGTCTCCAGGTGGAGCAGGTCCGCCCCCGCCTGCAGGTAGGCCAGGCCCTGATCTCTATGGGCGCTGAGCCCCGCCGCCGGACCCTCCCCGCCAGCCCCCCACGCCCCGGTGGGCGCGAGCGAGCCCGCTACCACGCTGGGTCCCGCCCTGCGGGCGAGGCGCACGGCCCGCGCAGCGAGCTCCGCGCAGGCCTGAGGCCCCAGGCCGAGCTGGGCGGGCGTCGCGCCAAAGCCGTTGGCGTGCAGCACCTGGGCGCCCGCGTCGAGGTAGGCGCGGTGGAGCGCCACCACCTCCTCCGGGTGCGACAGGGTCCACCACGGCGAGGGTACCCCGAGGGGGAGCCCCGCCGCCTGCAGCCCGGTCCCCATCGGGCCGTCGAGCACCAGCGGGGGCGGAGACAGGGGAGGCCCGCTCAGTGGTGGTGACCGTGGCTGGCGAGGGAGCAGGTGGCGCAGGAGCCGTTCGCGCAGCCCCCCGAGCTGTTCCCCTCAGTGCTGCAGCTCTCGCCGCCGGTGGCGTGCCGCTCCACCCCTGGCTGGCCCGGGTCCACCTGGTGGATCCAGGCCTGAAACACCACCCAGGCGCTGGTGAGCAGCGCGAGGCTCAGGATGGCGACCAGGTGGGTGAACATCAGTGGCTCGCGAACAGGCCGGCGAAGCCCATGAAGGCCATCGAGAGGATTCCGGCGATGAAGAAGTTCATCGCGGTTCCCTTCACGATCTTCGGGGTGTCGGCCAGCTCGACGTCCTCGCGCAGGCCGGCCATCAGCACCAGCGCCAGGGTCAGGCCTACGCCCGCGCCCAGGGCGTAGAAGATGCCCTCGACCAAGCCGTAGCCCTTGGACACCGAGAACAGCGCCAGACCCAGGATCGCGCAGTTGGTGGTGATCAGCGGCAGGAAGATCCCCAGCGCACGGAACAGCGACGGCGACATCTTCTTGATCACCATCTCTACGAACTGCACCGTGCTCGCGATGACCACGATGTAGGAGATCAGCTGAAGGTAGGGCGCGTGGACCAGCACGTAGGTCTCCAGGGCCCACGAGGCGATCACCGTGATCACCATCACGAAGATGTTGGCGACGCCCATCCGGAACGCGGTGCCGATCTTGGAGGAGACCCCGAAGAACGGGCACAGGCCCAGGAACAGCGAGAGGGTGAAGTTGTTGATGACCGCTGCGGAGAAGAAGATCCAGACCAGGTTCGTCAGGTTCACGCGGCACCCCCCTCGAGGAGCAGCTGCGCGCTGCGCTTGCGCCGCTCAGAGAGCCAGTTGAAGATCATCAGCAGGGTACCCATGGTGAGGAAACCGCCCGGGGGGAGGATCATCACCACCCAGGGCTCGAAGCCAGCGCCGAACAACGGAACGCCAAAGAAGCTCCCGTTGCCGAGCACCTCGCGGATCGACCCCAGCATGAACAGCGCCAGGGTGAAGCCCGCAGACATACCCAGGGCATCAAGAGCCGACAGGCCCACCGAATTGCGCGAGGCGAAGGCCTCCTGCCGCCCGAGGATGATGCAGTTCACCACGATGAGGGCGATGAACGCGCCGAGCTCCTTGTAGACGGCCGGCGCCAGCGCGTGGAGGGAGTAGTCCGCCACGGTGACGAAGGTGGCGATAATGACGATGAAGGTGGTGATGCGGACCTGCTTGGGGATCCAGCTTCGCAGGAGCGAGACCAGGACCGAGGATCCCACCAACACGAAGAAGGTGGCGCCTCCCATCGCGAGGGCGTTGATCGCCGAGTTGGTGACCGCCATCGCGGGGCAGAGCCCCAACAGCGCCACGAAGACCGGGTTCTCGCGCCAGATCCCCTTGACCAGCTCGGTAACCGCGCGCTCCCTGTCGGACTGTGCAGTCATGGGGCTACTCTCCTTCCGCGGGGGCGGCGAGGGCGGGCTCGGCGCCTGGGGCAGGGTAGGCGTCCTTCCAGAGGCTCTGGGTCTCGTTCATGATGCGGATGACCGCTTTGGACGAGATGGTGGCGCCGGTGATGGTGTCGACGTGCTGGGGGAGGGTCCCCTCGCCGCTCTTGGCGGCGAGCAGCTCGCCGCCGTCGAAGGTGCGGCTGGTGAACTGCCCGACGAAGTGTTGATCCTTGATGATCTTGTCGCCCAGGCCCGGGGTCTCCTTGGACGCCAGCACCTGCATGCCGGTGGTCTTGCCGGTGGAGGTGTCGAAGCCGTAGATGAGCCGGATCACGTCCTGGAAGCCAGGCCCCTGTGCTGGCACTGCGTAGCCCTTGAAGGTGCCCGCGGCGTCATAGGCTGCGAAGATCACGTGCTCTGCCTCGTCGCCGTGGGCGAGGGGCTTGACGCTCCCGTTGTCCAGAGCGAGGGCCTGGAGCTGCGAGCTGCCAGGGACCACCTTGAAGACCGCCTCGTGCAGCTCAGCGGCCTCGTTGGCCTTGATGACGGGGTCGGTGATCTGGTAGATGCCCACGATGAACAGGCCCGCCAGAAACCCCGCCACGCCCAGGGTTGCGACCAGGCTGAAGGCGCTGGCCTCTTTCTCTTCTGCGCTCAAGACTTCCTCCCCCGCCCAAAGGGCACCGGCTGGAAGGCGCGGTTGAGGTGCGGGACGATGGCGTTCATGAGGAGGATGGCGTACATCACCCCCTCCGGCAGACCGCCGAACAGGCGGATGAGCACCACCAGCAGCCCGATGCCAAAGCCGAAGGTGTAGGAGCCCTTGGGCGCCATCGGCGAGGTCACCGGGTCGGTGGCCATGAAGATCGCACCGAAGAGCAGGCCGCCAGAGAAGACCATGAACACCGGCGACGGATACAGCGTGGGGTCCATGAACCAGAACACCGCTGAGAGCGCCGCCACCGTGCCGATGATGCTCACCGGGATGCGCCAGTCCAGCGCCCGCTTCCAGATCAGGAAGCCCAGCAGCAGCAGCAGCAGCATGGCGTTGGTCTCGCCGAGGGAGCCCCCGGTGTTGCCCACGAACAGGTCCAACGTGCCAGTGAAGTGGTGCTCGAACTTGGCGAGACCCAGGGGGGTGGCGGTGGTGATCCCGTCCACCGTCCCGTGCATCATCGGCAGCGCGAGGTTGCTCGACTGGAGCGCGGTCAGGCCCTGCCCGTTGGGAGTCCAGGTGGTGATCGCGGTGGGGAAGGCCGCCTGAAGGAAGGCGCGCCCCACCAGGGCGGGGTTGAACAGGTTCTGCCCCAGCCCGCCCCAGGCCACCTTGCCGAGCCCCATCCCCACCACCCCGCCCAGGAAGGCCATCCACAGGGGGAAGCCGGGGGGGAGGGTGAGGCCGATCAGCACCCCGGTGAGGGGCCCGCTCCAGTCCGCGAGGGAGTGGAGATCGCGCCGGCCGAACAGGTACTCCGTGCCCACCGCGCCGAGGGCGGCCGCAGCCACCACCAGCGCGGCCGAGAGGCCGAAGGAGAAGATGGCGACGACGGTCACGCCCAGGGCCGCCAGGAGCACGTCGAACATCACCGAGGGGGTGTCGACGGGGCTCTTGAGGAAGGGCGCCGGGTGGATCAGCAGCCGAGAGAGAGGTTTGCTCATTTGGCCCTCTGACGCTTGCGCAGCTCAGCCTTGGAGGTCTTGATGAGCTGCACGATGGGGATCCCGGAAGGGCAGGCATAGGAGCAGGAGCCGCACTCGATGCAGTCGAACACGAACGCGCGGCTCTCGGTCTCCTCCCAGCGCCCGCCCCGGGCGAGCTTGGCGAGGAGCTGCGGGTTGAGCAGCTCCGGGCAGGCCTCCAGGCAGCGCCCGCAGCGGATGCAGGCGTACTCCTTGGCCATGCCCGCCTTGGTGAGGACCAGCAGCCCGGAGGTGCCCTTCTGGACGGGGACGTCGAGCTCTGCGAGGGGCTGCCCCATCATCGGGCCGCCCATGATCACCTGGGTGACCTCTGGCTTGATGCCGCAGTACTCGAGGATCTCGCGCACCGAGGTCCCCAGGGGCACCAGCAGGTTGGCGGGTTCGGCGACGCCCGGGCCGGTGACGGTGAGCACCCGCTCGATGAGGGGCTTGCCGGTCTGGAAGTAGTCGTAGATCGCGGCCATGGTGCCGACGTTGTTCACCACCATCCCAAGCTCCAGGGGGAGCTTGCCCGCTGGCACCTCCCTCCCGTGGATGGCCTTGATGAGCATCTTCTCAGCGCCCTGCGGATACTTGACGTGCAGGGCGTCCACCTGGATGTTGCCCTTGCCGCCGCCAGCGCGCCTGAGGGCCTCCACCGCGTCGGGCTTGTTGTCCTCTATGCCGACGTGGGTGCTCCTCACCCCCAGGCGCTCGGCGACGATGGCGATGCCGCCCATCACCTGCTCGGGGCTCTCGAGCATCACCCTGTGGTCGCAGGTCAGGAAGGGCTCGCACTCCGCGCCGTTGATGACCAGGTGCTCGATGCGCTTGCCCTCCGGCACCGCGTACTTGACGTGGGAGGGGAAGGCCGCCCCGCCGAGGCCGACGATCCCAGCCATCTGGATGTGCTGGACGAAGTCCTTGTTGTTGAGGGCGCTGGGGTCCAGGGGGGGTCGCTCCTCCAGGCGCTGAGCGTCGAAGGGGTCGGTCTCGATCACGATCGAGGGGACCAGGGCCCCGCTCGACACGCGATAGGGCGCGATCTCCACGACGGTGCCGGTCACCGAGGCGTGCAGCGCGGTGGAGACGAAGCCGCCGGGGTTGGCGATGAGCTGCCCCCGCTGGACCCTGTCCCCCACCGCCACCAGGGCCCGGGAGGGGGCCCCGATGTGCTGGCTCAGCGGGAGCACCACCCGCCTGGGGAAGGGGTACCTCCGGATGGGGAGCTTCTCGGTGTAGTGCTTGTTGTCGGGGGGATGAACCCCGTGGGCGAAGCCGCTCATGGGTCTACCTCGCGTCCCGGCCGTACCCAGCGAGGGTCATCAGCCGGGCGTGAACCCTGGTGGAGAGCTCGGCCTCTACCTCGCTCCGTGCGCCCGCGAGCTCCGCCGCGTGCTTGGCCTGGAGCGCTGCGAGCTCCGCGGCGTGGCGCGCGGTGAGCTCCGCCTCCACCTCGGCGCGGACGCCGGCGGTGAACGGGGTCTTGATCCCCGCCAGCTCCTGGAGGGTGGCCCAGGTGTGGGCGCGCTCCCTGCAGGCCTCCGCGACCGCGAGGGGCACCGCGAGCTTGCGGTCGCCGTCCTCGACGTAGGGGACGCCCTGCTGGCCGCCCAGCCACGAGAACAGCGCCACACCCGCCACCCCGGCGGGGAGGGGAGCCAGGCCGAAGCGATCCTCGCCCGCGGCCCAGTGGGCGGGGGTGAGGTGCGCCGCCCAGTCCTCAGCGGGAGCGGGGTTGCCCTCCAGCGAGAGGTGGGTCCCGAAGGTGCCCTCCCGCCGGGGATCGAACGAGAACAAGGGGAAGGCCCGGCTCTCCACCGCCTGCGCCGCTCGGACCAGGGTGGCGTCGGCCTTGAAGCCGTGTCGCCCGGGGGCGGGGGCGTGGATCCGGACCAGCGCCGGCCCTGGGTGGGCGATCGCCGCCTGCAGCCCGGACACCAGGTGCTCGGGGTGGGCGATGGAGGACTGGAGCACGTAGGCGCAGCCGAGGCTGATCAGCCCCAGCTCGTCGAGCGAGCCGTCGGTGGAGCCCACCCGAGAGGCGCCCAGGTCCAGCTCGGCGAGGAGGATCACCTTCACCGGCAGATCGCCCCGCACCAGGGCGGCCAGCTCGGTGAGGCCCTGCCCGGTGAGGGCGGACTCGTCGCCGATCAGGAACAGGGGCGGCGCCGCGAGGCGCTCCGCCTCGGTGAGGTCGGCCCAGGTGAGTCCGGCGAGGGCGTCGGCCTCCTTGGCGGCGCTCTGGGGCCGCTCCAGCTCGGCCTCGGCGATCCGCGTCGTGCGGGCCGCCTCCACCGCCTGGCGGAGCTGCGCCTCCAGCAGGCCGCGCGCCATCTGCGCGGTGACGTCGGAGCTGCCGAGCACCACCGGGCTCATGAAGGGGTTGTAGGGGAAGGCGGTGGCCCAGTCGCTCACCGCGCCCGGGGCGACCATAAGCCCAACCCTCGCCCTGCCGAAGCCCCTGGGCCCGGTGGTGAGCTGCCAGCGCAGCCCGGCGATGTCGCGGGCGGCCTTCACCAGTCGCCTGGTGAGGGCCACGTCCACCAGCCCCTTGCCGAAGCCGTCGTCGACCGTGTCGAGCAGGGCGCTCAGGCGCAGGCTGCGCTCCTTGACCCCGCCCACGCTGTCCGCCAGCGCGTCCAGGTTGTCGGCGGGGATCGCGGCAGCGAGCAGCTCGCGGAGGCGGGCCCGCAGCTTGGCCTCGGTGGCCTCGAGCTGCGCGACCCTGCTCACGACCTTGGGCTGGAGCTGATACTCGCCGGTGGCGAGCACCGCGCGCAGGGCGAGGCGCTGGCCCGAGCCGGCCTCGCCCAGATCGCCACCAGGTAGGGTGAGGAGCAGCGAGCGGGAGAGCTGCACCGCCGCGAGGGTAGAGATGTCGTCGCGCTGCAGGGCGGCCTCGATCACCTCGGCGGGGGTGTCGGGGAGGGACTCCCACCGCTCCCAGCTCGCCTGCGCCTCAGAGACCAGGGTCGCGGTCTGGTCCACCAGCGCGATGGCCTCCTCGGGGCAGGAGGCGGCGCACAAGCCGCAGCCCTTGCAGGCGTCGGGGTTGATCGAGAGCGAGAGCAGGGCGTTGGCCCCCCCGAACAGGGTGGGGGTGGTGGCCACCGGCAGGTCGCGCACCTCGGCGCAGGCCGCGTCGAAGGCCTGGCGGATCGCCACCTTCCGGTCCTCCGGCATGGGGAGGAGCGGGAAGAGCCACGCGAAGGCAGCCTCTAGCGCCTCGCCCGCGGCGGTGGGCGGGTTCTCTCCCTGGAAGCCCTTGGCGATCCGGGGCGCGAGCTTACCCATGATGGGCTTGAGCGCGTCCATCCGCACGCCCTTCGCCTCCGCGAGGGCCATGCCCGCCTCCAGCAGGCCCTGACCGGTCAGGGCTACGGGGCCCACCGCCGCCTCGGGGCAGGAGGCCCAGCACTGGCCGCAGGCGGTGCACCGCTCGGGGAGGAAGACCGGGAGGGTCTTGCGCGAGGGGGAGGCGTCGCGGAAGGTGGCGGAGAGCGGCGGGAGCAGCCCGCTGCTCAGGTAGGGGTCGGGGACCAGGGTGTCACCCTCGCCCTGGTCGAGCAGGTCGCCGACCTGGCTCCAGAAGCGAGAGAGGTTGGTGGCGCCCTCGCCCACCCCGGTGAGGTGCCGCACCGCCAGGGGGGTGCGGGTGCGGGGCTTGATCGCCTCTACCCCAGTGGTGGGCAGCTCCACCCGCCACAGCTCGCGGACCGCCTGATCAAAGTGCTCCGCGTGGGGGGCGCCGGCGGCGCCGACCGCCTTGCGTCGGGCCGTGAACACGGCGCGGTCGGTGAAATCGAGCAGGTCCTTGTCGCGGATCGCCGCCAGGACGGTGCCGACCACCGCCTCGGTGGGGTGCGCGACCGAGAGGGAGAGCGCGTAGAACTTGATCTCGCGCTCCTCCAGGGCGTGCACGATGTCCTGCGGGAGCAGGTGGGGGCGCGGCTCGCCAGGCTGGGCGCAGATCAGGCAGCCCCCGTGAGCCAGCCCCTTGAGGGCGCCGTGGAAGGCCTCGCGGTCGAGGATGACCGCCACGTCGGCCAGGTTGTCCGCGCCGGCGTCGCCGATCTGCGCGGGGCCCCAGGTCAGGCGCTCCTGTACCAGCGCGCCCACGGGCCGTGCGGGGCAGTAGCCCCTGACCCCGCCGCTCGCCAGGCTGATCAGGGTCTGCCCTAGCTCGGCGGCGATCTGCGCCCCGTAGGAGCCCTCGCGCCGGTGGATCGCCACGGTGACGCTCCCCTCGGGGCGGATGTCGATCCAGCTGTCCCCGCGGACCCCTCGCCGGCTCAGCTCGGGCCAGGAGTGCTTCAGGGCGTCGAGGAGGGCCTGGCGCCTGGGCCGATCGGAGCGGCCGCCGTCGAAGCGGACCCCGAGCACCGCGGGGCCAGCGGTGCCAGCCTCCATGCGGTTGTAGAGGGCCTGCAGGTCGGTGGGGCGCAGGGGCTGGCCGCCCAGTCCCCAGCTCGCCGGGACCAGGCGCGGGTGCCTCGCCTCGCTCAGGGCGGGGTAGCCCTGGTGGGTCGCCTCGCCGAAGCGGGCGTTCTCACCGGCGCGGGCCAGGGCGGAGCGGACCTCTCTGGTGAGGGCCGGGTCCTCGGACAGGCCGGCGGGGACGCGCTCCAGCACCGCCACCGTCTTCAGCCCGTCGAGCGCCCGGACCAGCGCGGCGCCGGGGAAGGGGCGCAGCACCCGGAGGGTGATCTGGGCCGCGGCGCCCGCGCCGTTCGAGAAGCGGGAGAGGGCCGCGACCGACTCCGAGGCGGAGCCGAGGGTGATCACGCCCAGCGGCGCCCCCGCGGGGCCCTGGACAGCCACCGGGCTGAGGGCGCGGCCGGTGAGGGCGCTGAGGGCGGCCATCCCCTCCTCGATGAGGGCGAGCAGCCCGTCCGAGTAGAAGGGGGCCTGCCCCGCGGCGCCGAGGGCGTAGTGCTCCTCGGTGTAGGTCGCACCCACCAGCGCGGGGTCGTCCAGGTCATACCACCTGGGGCTGCGCCGGCGCTCGGCGCCGAAGATCAGGCGCTGGGCCGGGGTGGGAGAGGGGATGGTGTCGCCCGCGTCCCCAAGGTACTGGAGGATCAGGCGCGGATCGGGGAGCAGCAGGTCCTGCGCCGAGCGCGCGGTCTCCTCCCCGTCCATCACCACCATCCCCGGCACCAGGGCGCGCTCAGCCACCCAGCGGGCCACCAGCGCGAGGTCCGAGGCCTCCTGCGCGGTGCGCGCGATGAGCTGGAACCAGCCCGCGTCCGAGGCGGCGAACAGCCCCTCGTGGCCGGAGCCGTGGGTGCTCCCGTGGCCCGCGAGGCCCTCGGCCACCACGTGCAGCACCAGGGGCAGGTGCTGCCCCGCGGCCCTGCTGAGCAGGTCCTGCTGCACCGCCAGCTGGGCGGTGGTGGTGAAGGCGGTGGCGCGCAGCCCTCCCATCGACAGGCCGAGGGCCGCGGCGAGCACCCCGCGGGGGTCCGCGGCGGCGACGTCGTCGAGGGGGGCGCCGAACAGGTTCAGGGTGCGGGAGGCCCGCTCCTGATCCCACGCCAGGGCCAGGGAGAGGGACGCGTCACTCCCGCCGACACCCGCCACCTCAGCGAGGCAGGCCTCGGTGATGGCGACGGCGGTGGCCCCGTTGAGCACCGCGGGGAGCCCCGCGAGGGCGGGGCCCTCCTCGGCGGAGGCGAAGAGCGAGCGGACCCAGTTCAGGCCGCGGCTAGCGAGGGAGGCCATGCTTCCTCCTTGAGTCGGATTCAGCGTTGTACTGCAGACCGGTGACCCAGCGGATGGCGCCCGTGGGGCACCTCAACGTCGGGTCGGCGGTGTGGGGGATGTCTAGCTCATAGTGGACGCGAGGGAGGTTGTTCACCATCTCGATCAGCCCGGTGGGGGCGTCGGCGGCGCAGCGCCCGCACCCGTCACAGGCCACGGCGCACTCGGCCATGGCCTCCTCGCCCTTGGAGAGGGCGGCGCACTGCACGAAGATCGGCTTGTCGATGGGCACGATCTCGATCAGGTCCTTGGGGCAGGCGTCGACGCAGTCACCGCAGGCGGTGCACTTGTCGGGGTCGATGACCGGGAGCCCGTTGGCGTTCATGACGATGGCGTCGAAGCCGCAGGAGGCCGCGCAGTCCGCCAAGCCCAGGCAGCCCCAGGTACAGCCCTTGCCGCCGCCGGACACCAGCGCGGCGCTCCGACAGGACGCGTGGCCCTGGTAGGTGCTGGGGGCGCGCGACTCGGCGGTGCCCCCGGCGCAGTGGACCCGCGCGACGCGCTTGAGCGCCCCGCCCGCGTCCACCCCGAGCAGCTCGGCGATGGACTCGATCGCCGCCGCGGAGCTGACCGTGCAGCCGGAGGGCACCACCCTGCCGGCCACCAGGGCCTCCGCGAAGGCAGCGCAGCCAGGCTGCCCGCAGGCGCCGCAATTGGTGCTGGGGAGCATACTCTCGACTTGAGCGACCCGCGGGTCCTCTTCGACCTTCAGGAAGCGATAGGCGACCGCCAGGACCGTAGCAAAGCCAAGCCCCAGACCGCCCATGATTCCCACTGCCGTGACGATGGCACCAGGCATGGATTCCTACCCTCGTGTCCCCAGCAGGGCGCCCTAGTTGAAGGGGGTCGCCCGCTGAATGAGTTCGGCGAGACCGGGCTCGCTAGCGTTCTTGGGCTTGCCCGGGTGGATGCAACGGGCGGGGCACTTCTCCGCGGCCGAGACCAGCTCCTTGAAGGAGCCGGCGCTGGCGTCGCCGATGGTTGCCTGCTTGTTGCCGTCGTACACGAACAGCAGCTTGTTGATGTTCACGCACTCACTGCAGGAGGTGCACAGGAACGAGTCGATGTACGGATCGTCGAAGGAGAGCGCCTCCTCCTCCGCGGCGGGCGGCGCCGCTGCCGGTGCCGCCTCCGCCACTGGGGCGGGCGCAGCGGGGGCAGCGGCGGCGGGCGCAGCGGCCTTGGGCGCGCCGGTGGGGGCGAGGCCCGCGAAGTCCTGCTCCAGGAGCACCGCGGTCAGGCGCCGCATCGCCTCGTCGGCCTCCTCCTCGCGCACCCTCTCCAGCTCCGCCAGGTGGGCGTTGGTGAGCTGGGCGAGCTCGGCCTTGGCCTCGGCGCGCGCCGACTCCCAGGCGGTCTCTGCGGCCTGGATGGCGTAGGGATCGTGGATCCCAGCCATCTCCTGCAGGGTGTTCCAGGTGCTGAGCCGGTCGCGGGTCAGCAGCACCAGCCGGCGCGAGATCGCCACCCGCTGGAGCGTCCCGCCGGCGTCGATGCCCCACACGAAGGGCACCCGGCCCACGGTCTCCTCTGCGGGGAGCGACAGCCACTCGGACACGGTGAGGAGGTGGGTGTCGGGGATGGCGGCCGGGACCACGAAGAAGTCGCCCTGGTGCGCCACCTCGAGGAGGGCGAAGTCCGCGTAGGTGAAGCTCAGCGGCAGGGTCACCGCCTTGCCACCGGCGTCCAGCGCCTCCAGGGGGTACTGGGCCCAGTCGGCCTCCGCCGCCTCGTTGCCGTCAAAGTCGAGCTGGGTAGCGAAGGAGCTGCCCTGCTCAGGGCTGAAGCGGAAGAACGGGTGCGCACGCCCCTCGAGCGCCGCGCCGGCGTGGAGCCAGGCGCCGATCTTGGCGGCCGACCCGTCGAGCTGCTGGTCCGACCCCACCAGGTGGAGGGAGGACCTGGTGCCCGTGAGCGCCTCCAGGTAGCCGCGGACCAGGTGGCCGGGGCGCGCTGCGGCGCTCTGCTGCACGAAGGCCTGGCGGAGGCCGATCCCCACCAGCCCCAGCTCCAGGCGGTAGGAGGAGGCGCCGTCGCCGGCGCTGCCGGGGTTCTCGGCGGGGTGTGACGAGGTCACCACGTGGATGGGCCGGCCCGAGAGGATCAGCTTGGAGAGGGACTGGAGCCCCGCCGCGGTGTGGTGGGCGTCCGAGTAGGCGACCACCACCGGGAGGAGCATGAACTCCCCGCGCGAGAAGCCCTGCCAGTCAAAGCCGGCGAACCAGGGCTCGTGGACGTCGGGGTTCCACGAGCCGCTGATCTCCAGCTCACCGGCCCGGAGCGAGCGGACCACGTGGGCGAACTGCGCCGCCTTGCCGTCGAAGGCCGTCACCGCGGCGGTGAACACGTCGTCGGCCTGGTGGAGGTCGGCGTGCAGACCCCAGCCGCTCGCGGCGGGGTCACTGTGCACCACCGTGGCCCTGGTGTCATCCACCATCGCCCACAGCTCCAGGGCGCTGACGATCCGCTGGATGCGCTCGCGCCGGACCTGGGACAGCACCCCCGTCTGGGTGCGCTGCGAGACCGCCTTGGCCAGGCCGCCGGCGTTGAGCAGCGAGCCGCTCCCGCCCAGGGACCTGCTCAGGCCCTCCGCGGAGCGAGCCTCGGGGCGCTTGGCGGTGTCGGTGAGGAGCATGGCGGTGAGCTTGTTCTTCACCTCCAGCACCCGGCCCTTGAAGGCCGCGAGCTCGCCCGCCCGGTGCTGACGCACCGCGTGGAGGAACAGCTGCAGCGCCGCGTGCTCGCCATAGGGGAGCAGGGTGCCCTCTGGGATGGCCTGCACCAGCGTGTTCCAGGCGGCGCTCAGCTCGGCGGCGTGGGCCTCGCGGAGGGACAGCTCCTGGAGCAGCGGGGCGAGCACCGCCTCCAGCGCGGCCTTGGCCGCGACCGGCCGGGTCGCCTCCCTCATGCTCACCCGGATCAGGCGCTCAGCGCGCTTGAGGTTGTCGGTGAGCAGGCGCACCGCGGGGGCGGCGCCCTCCAGCAGCTCGTCGAGCGCCAGGCAGGCGCCCTCGCCCTGCGGGAGGTAGAGGGGGTAGGTGGTCCGAACCCTGGACTCATCCCGGAAGGCGCTCAGGAGCGCCGGGTAGAGCCCGGAGGGGAGCGCGGGGGCCGCGCTCTGACCGACAAAGAAGCTCTGAATCAGCCGCAGCTGCTCCCGCGCGCTGAGGGGGAGGTCCCCCGCTGGCGCAGCCTGGAGCTTGGGACGAGCGTCCGCCTTGTGGAGCGGATCGACTCGATCTGCGTGGTTATCCTGCACGTTCACGGGACACCCCAGTCCTGCCACCCTGGTCGAGGTGACCGGGGTGGCGTGTTGGCACTAGATGGAGAAGAGATCCAGGACCTTGTTCATGGCCTTGATCTTGGCCTCAGGAGGCGTGCCGAGACCCTCATTCGAGTGGTCGTCGTACACCGGCTTGGACGCGTCCTGGTAGAGGATCCCGATGGGGAACGGATCGGTGGTCTCCGCCACCCGCCGCGCGGCGTGGATGTCGCTGGGATCGTGCTCGATGCGGTTCTTGAAGATCCGCGCTACCGAGGGGTCCAGGTCGATGCTGCCCGGGCCGGTGAGGAGCGCCAGGGTGTTGGGGTCCGCCTGCATCCCGTCGAAGAGGTACGAGGTGTAGGCGGTGCAGCGCTGGAGCACGTGCACGAAGGAGAAGCCGCGGTGGTTGAAGGCAGCCTCGAGGGTCGCGTTGAGGTGGGCCGAGTTCCAGTCCACCGTCTGCGCGAAGAAGCTCGCGTTGGTCATCCCGAGGGTCGAAGACGCCGGGTTGATCGGCGGCAGGAAGGACCCGCGGGGGTGGGTGTTGGTCTTCAGGCCGGCCCGCGAGGTGGGCGAGGTCTGCTTCTTGGTCAGGCCGTAGATCTCGTTGTTGAACATGATCACGGTCATGTCCATGTTGTAGCGCACCGCGTGCACCCAGTGGCCCGCGCCAATGGAGCAGCAGTCGCCGTCACCGGTGGTGACGAACATGGTCAGGTCCGGGCGCCGGGACTTGATGCCCTCCGCCACCGGGAAGGCCCGGCCGTGCAGCCCGTGGAAGCCGTAGGTGGCCATGTAGTGCGGGAAGCGGCTGGAGCAGCCGATCCCCGACACGACCATCGTCTTCTCTGGGGGAACCTGGTGGTCCCGCAGGATGCGCTGGACCGCGGTGAGGATCGTGTGATCCCCGCAGCCCGGACACCACCGCGCGACGCCATCGTTGTAGTCCTCGAGCGTGAAGTAGCGATTCTGAACTTCGAGAGACCAATCCGCCTTGAGTCCGAACATGATGCCTTCCTCCTGGTGGTTCAGTGGGCCAGACGCCGAACGATCTCGTTGTAGATGAGACCGGGGCGGATGGGCTGACCGTGGACATTGGACCAGCTGTCGATGTCCATGAGAGTTTGCTCGCGGAGGAGCTGGGCGAGCTGGGCGCGGCGCCGGTTCTCCTCGGTGAAGTTTCCGCCAGGGGCAGGGTCGGAGTAGTTGATCTCGACCGTGATCACCTGCTTGAACTTTTTGAACATCTCCTTCAGGCCCGGCTGCATCGGAGAGATGATGCGGATGTGGGTGGAGGAGACCTTGTAGCCGTCCTTCTGCGCGCGGAGCACCGCCTCCTCGATCGAGCCGCGGGTGGAGCCCCAGCCGACGATCAGCAGGTCGCCCTGGTCCTCACCCTTGATCTCGGGCGGGGTGAGGGTGCGCTGCAGGGTGGCGAACTTGAGCGAGCGCATGGTGGAGGAGCGCTGGTTGACCTCGGGGTCGTAGGCGACGTGGCTCTCCTCGGTGTGGGCCAAGCCGGTGAGGGTGTACTCGCCGCCGCGCTGACCGGGGACAGGCCTGGGCGAGAGCCCGGTGTTGGGGTCCCACTCGTAGGGGCGCACGCCCTCGGGCCAGTCGGACTGGTCGAGGGGGGCCGCGAGCCACTCTTCCTTGAGCTCGGGGCGGGGGTACTGGGACACCCCGGTAGCGAGGTTGGTGTCGGAGAGCACGTACACCGGGGTGCGGTACTCCTCCGCCAGCTTCCGGGCCAGGATCACGTCGTGGAAGCACTCCTCGATGGTGGAGGAGGCGATCGCGATCTTGGGGGCGTCGCCGGCCTGTCCGTAGAGAACGGCCAGCAGGTCGGACTGCTCCACCTTGGTGGGGAGCCCGGTGGAGGGCCCGCCGCGCTGCACCAGCACCACCACCAGGGGGACCTCCGCCATGGTGGCGAGGCCGAGCATCTCGGTCTTGAGGGCCAGGCCAGGGCCCGAGGTGATGGTGGCGGCGGTCAGGCCGGCGTAGGAGGCGCCGATGGCGAAGCCCGCCGCGGCGCTCTCGTCCTCTGCCTGGTGCATGAAGCCGCCCACCTTGTACAGGTGCTCAGCCAGGAAGTGGGAGACCGAGGTGGCCGGGGTGATGGGATACATCGCCACCAGCTCGATGCCCGCGGCCATGATGCCCATCGCCGCGGCCTCGTTGCCGTTCGACACGATGGTCGCGCCGGGGTTCTCGCGGCCTGGGACCTCCCAGCAGTAGGTGGGGACGTGCTGCTTGGCGAAGGCGTACCCGCGGTCCAGCAGGGCGTGGTTGAGGTCCACCACCTTCTGAGCCTTCTTGCGGAAGATGTACGCGATGTTGTCCTTCGCGATCTGCAGGTCGCGCTGGTAGATGTAGGACAGCATCCCGAGCACGAACATGTTCTTGCCCAGGCGCGGGTTGGGGGTGATCTCCAGGCAGGCGTCCTCGAAGGGCAGCTCGTGGATGATGAGCCCCTTCTCCTTGAACATCTCCAGGGCCGCGGCGTACTGCTCACGGATCTCGGGGACCGGGTCGTTGGCCCACTTGCTCTCGATCAGCAGGATGGTGCCGGCCTTGTAGGCGTGCTGATCGAAGCGGCCGTAGAGCACCTGCCCGTTGAAGGCCACCACCAGATCCGCCTCATCGCCCATGTTGGTGATCTGGTGATCGCCAAAGCGGATGCGGATGCCCGAGGCGCCGGCCTTGGAGCGGGCGGGGGGCTTGATCTCAGCGGGGATGATCTCGACGGTCCAGACGCCGTTCCCCATCTTCGCCGACAGAGAGCCGAAGGTCTGGCCGGCCTTCTGCGCGCCTTCACCGGAGTCGCTGACGATCTCGATGATGTGTTCGCTGATCCGCTTGGGCCCCTGACCCGCGGTCTCCATGTTGTCCTGCATGCGTACTCCCCATCGGTGAGGGTCGTTCTACGGTGTTTCGTGGCCGACTGCTTTATCGAAGGAATGTGATGTGGTCCACAAGGTGAGGACATTTGGTGCAGAATGGCCCGTAGGTCGGACGTTTTGCCGAGCGCATTTCCCGGGTCAGCGGACGCGGATGCCAGGCTGTGGGCGCAGCGCGCCGATCACCGCCGCGTGGGGGAGGTTCGCGGCGCGCAACGCCGTCACTACCTCGGCCGCCGCCTGGGGGGCCACCGCCGCCAGCAGGCCCCCTGAGGTCTGGGCGTCGGCCAACAGCAGCCGCTGCCAGCCGCGGAGGCCTGGGGCGCAGTCGAGGTGGGGGGCCACCGCGTCGAGGTTCGCCCTGCTCCCCGCGGGGAAGCGGTCGGCGGTCGCGTGCTCCGCGGCGGCGGAGAGCAGGGGGACGGCGCCCCACCACAGCTCTGCCCCCAGGCCGGCCCCCTCGGTCATCTCGGAGAGGTGCCCCAGGAGCCCGAAGCCGGTCACGTCGGTCAGGGCGTGGAGGTGCTCCCGGTGGGCGAGCAGCACCTCGGCCGCGCCCCGGTTCAGGGTGGCCATCACCTCCGTCACCTCGGCCGCGTCCGCCCGAGAGAGCAGTCCCCGCTTCATCGCGGTGGTGAGCACCCCCGACCCCAGCGGCTTGGTGAGGATGAGGGCGTCTCCTGGCCTCCCGGTGCTGTTGCGCAGGATGTGGTCGGGGTGGACCAGCCCCACCACCGCGAGGCCGTACTTGGGCTCCGGGTCGTCGATGGAGTGACCGCCGAGGATCGGGATGCCCGCCTCCGCGGCCTTCTCCGCTCCCCCCGCGAGGATCTCTCCCAGCAGGTGCAGGGGGAGGGTGCCCGTTGGGAACCCCACCAGGTTGAGGGCGAACAGCGGGGTAGCGCCCATCGCCCAGATGTCCGACAGGGCGTTGGCGGCCGCGATGCGACCGAAATCTCGCGCGTCGTCCACCACCGGGGCGAAGAAGTCGGTGGTCGCCACCAGGGCCCGCTCCGCGTCCAGTCGGAACACCGCGGCGTCGTCCCTGGTGCCTGTCCCCACCAGCACCCGCGCGTCGCGCTGGGCCGGGAGGAGCCGGAGCAGCTGAGTGAGCTCGCTGATCTTCAGCTTGCTGGCGCAGCCCGCCCCGTGGGCGTGCTGAGTCAGCCGCACCGCGCCCCGCAGCTCATCCATGGTAGCGGCGCTTCAGGATCACGTAGGGGGCCCATTTGGCCTGCGCCAGCGCCCAGGCCGCCTTGCCAGAGGAGGCCGGGAGCAGCGGGAGGGGCGCGATCGCCTCCGGCGCCTCCTCCACCTCGGACTGGTCGAGGATCTCCGAGGTGTGCTCGCCGATCGCGGGCGCTAGGCCCAGCTCCACCACCGGGGTGCGAGACAGGCGCAGGGGGGAAGACCCCTCGGTGAGCACGCTCCCGTCAGGATACTGGCGCCGCTTCACCAGGCCCATGCCCATCACCCAGGGGTCGAGCATCGCCGAGGCGCGGCTCCTGCGCGGGCGCAGGTCGACCCGGTCCGCGATACCTGCCTCCTCCAGCCTCGCCCGCCACTCGCGGAGCCCCTCCTTGGCGAGGTGCTCCTGCAGGAAGTTCACCGGGCTGGGGCTGCGGTCCAGGCCGCGCAGGCCGCGCACTGTGGCCACAGAGGCCAGCCTGCTCCGGTCCGCCGCGAGGAACACCCAGCCGTCCTTGAGCTGGTAGAAGTGGTGCAGCGGGTGGGTCCCGAGCGAGGACTCCCCCTCCACCCGGTAGAGCAGCGGCGCTTGGAGGAAGAGGGCCACGGAGGACAGGGTGGTGTGGACCGCTTGACCGCGGCCGGTCCGCGCCCGGTGGTAGAGCGAGAGGAGCACCCCCAGCGAGGCGGAGAGGCCGGTGGTGAGGTCCGTCACCGCGATGGGCAGGAGCTCGGGGCGGTCCCTGCCGTAGCGCACCTGGAGGCCGGTGGCCGACTGCACCAGCTGCTCCCACCCTGGGCTGTGTCCCCAGGGCCCCTGAGTGCCGAAGGCCGACACCGAGGCGTACACCACCGAGGGCAGGGTGGCGCGGAAGACGTCCTCGCCCAGGCCGATGCGCTCTGCCACCCCTGGGCGGAAGTTGTGCATCACCACGTCGGGGCGGAACGAGGCCACGGTGGCGTTGAGCGCTCGGTGGGCCTCGGGGTCCTTGAGGTCTAGGGCCAAGGAGCGCTTGCCCTTGTCGTAGAGGGTGCGGAAGGCGGTGGCCCAGGGCGGGTTCCAGCGGGGGTGATCGACTCGGATCACGTCCGCGCCCAGCTCAGCGAGGGTGCGCACCGCGGAGGGGCCGGCGATCACCCGCGAGAAGTCGAGCACCCGCACCCCCTGGAGCGGCGGCGCGTCCACCCGCGCCCCCTCGGGGGTAGGCTGCGGCTCCCAGCGGGCCTCGATCTCGGCGGGCTCCGACACCGCGGTCGGCGGCTTGCCCGCCTGGCCGGGGGTCAGGGAGAGCTTGGGGATCACCCCCGGCTGGCGCAGGGTGCCGCAGGTCCCGCACTGCACCTCGGCCACCTCGCCGTTGGCGATGGGCTGCGGGTGAGCGAGCCACTCCTCGGTGGTGCGGCTGGTGACGCAGGACAGCCCCTCGGCCACCAGGAGCGACTCCCACTCCCGCGCGGTCTTGGTGCGGAACAGCTGGTCCAGCCTGCGCTCGAACCACAGGGCGTCGCGCATCCTGGGCTCTGTGGGGTTGGCGGGCGCCCTGGCCACCCAGGCCTCCGGGTCGCTGACCCAGCGCCGCTCGGCCAGCGCGGCGAGGAAGCGCTGCAGGTGGGGGGCTAGGCCCAGGTGGAGGAAGACCCAGCGCCCGTCTCCGCACTGGCGGTGGCCGATGAAGGGGGTGCCCGCCCACTGGAGGCTGGGCCAGACCGGGGGTGGCTTGAGGGTGAGGGTGGTGGCCAGCTCCTGCGCAGCCAGCGCCGCGTCGAACAGGGGCACCACCACCGCCTGCCCCCACCCGTCCCGCTCCCTGGCGATCAGCGCCGCGAGGATGCCGTTCAGGGCGTAGACCGCCCCGGTCGCCGAGGCCACCGGCACCGCGAAGAAGCGCGGGTCTCGCTCGTCTGGCAGCTCGTACAGCCCCGCCTCGGTGCTGACGCTCCCCTCCCAGGCCCGCTGTGACGCCAGGGGGTGCTCCAGCGAGAAGCCAGGAAGGGAGCAGAGGATCAGCCGGGGATTCACCTGCTGGAGCGCCTGGTAGGTGAGGCCGAAGTGCTCCCTGGTGTCGGGGAGGAAGTTCTCGATCAGCACGTCGGCCTTCGCCGCCAGCCTCATGAAGACCACCCGGTCCTCCGGCTGGCGCAGGTCGAGCACCACCTTGCGCTTGCCCCTGTTCCACAAGGCCTGCTCGGCGGGGGCGTGGAGGTCGCCGCTGCGCGGCTCCACCCGGAGGACGTCGGCCCCGTGGTCCGCCAGGAACAGCCCCACCATCGGGCCCGCGGTCTCCAGCCCCAGGTCGAGAACTTTCAGTCCGTCCAGCGCGCCCATGCGGCCTCCTCATGTGGCAAGGGGAATAGCATGGACGCCTGAGGAGGGCGAGCCTCAGGGAGACGCGAGGAAGGCGATGAGGGCGGCGGTGACCGCGTCACAGAACGCTGCCCTGGTCGCCGGTTCCTCCCATCGCGCCACCTCGTCGAGGTGCAGCGCGTTGTGGGTCTCCACGATCGCCGACGGCATCGAGGGGGCGCGGAGCACGAAGATCCGGCTGCCGGGCTGGTGTCGGTCGACGAACACGCCGGGAGCCGTCTTGTCGTAGAGCCCCACGTAGTCCTCTCCGCTGTAGGGTGGCAGTCCGGTGGCGGTCATCGCCTCGGCGAGGCGCGTGGCGAGGCGTTCCCGCCGCGCGGGCGCCGCCCCCTCGTCCGACCACAGCACCGAGGGACCCACCGAGCCCAGCCCGCGCAGGCACCGCTGCCCGTCGGGGGCGATCCAGGGGGCCGCCGCTCCCCGCGCGTCGGTGTGGAGGGAGAGGTAGACCTCCGCCCCCCAGGCCTCCGCCTCCGCCACCCGCGCCCTGTAGCCGGGGTGGGCGTCGCCCGCTCTGGCGAGGCGCACCTCAAAGCGCCCGGTGTGGACGAGGTGATCGCGCAGCTCCAGGGACATGGCCAGGTTCTCCTCCTGCTCCACCTGGCACAGCACCCCCACGTTGCCCCTGTTCCCCGGCGCCCCGTGGCCTGGGTCCAGGTACACCCGGTGGACGTTGAAATTGCCGGGGAAGCGCTGGACCACCCTGGCGAGGGGCGCCCCCGCCTCCGGCCAGACAGGGGCCGCGGGCGGGGCCGCTGGCGCGGGTGGGGGAGGCGCGGGGTGGGACGCGGGCTCGGAGCAGGCGAGGGAGAGGAGCATCAGCAGCACGATCACATCCCGGTCAGCAGGCGGATCCATACCACCGCCAGCAGCGGGAGCCACGCCAAGTGGAGCAGGGCCTGGACCCTGGTGCTCCACCCCAGCAGCAGGGACTCGCTCTCCAGCCACGGGGTGGCCCCCACCGGCTCCACCACCTTGTGGGGGTGGAGGCCCAGGCCGCTGGAGAGCACCTGCACCCCTACGGCGACCGGCACCATCGCCACCGCCCGCGCGAGCTGTCCAAGCGGTCCCATCGCAGAGATCGCGGCCAGCACGGTCAGGCCTGCCAGCCCCGCGCCACCCTGCAGCGAGGGGAGCGCCAGTGCCCAGGCCCCCAGGATCAGCCCGGTCGCAGAGGCCCACGCCCCCTCCTCCTGGGCGATGGTCGCGAGGCGGAAGGAGGATCGGATCTCCACCGGCCTGCGCACCTGCTGGATCAGCGAGGCGCCGCGCAGGAGCAGGAGCGGGGTGCTCATCACCAGCAGCCACACCGCCAGCGCCGGGTCGATCGCGAGGTGCATCCCCTCCCGCAGCCCCGCGGTGAGCGGCGCCCACCCCCACAGCACCAGCAGGCGCCCCGCCAGCCCCGCGCCGTACGAGCTCAGGGCGGTGAGCATCGGGGGCAGGGTCTGGCGCCGGTAGCGGGCCGCGTCGCTCTCGCGGAGCAGGCGCCCGCCCATCACGCTCGCCCACCCCTCGTCCACCAGCACCGCGGCGTGGGAGATCGCGGCCAGGGCGGTCAGCCCCCAACCCAGCTCCAGCAGCCTCGGCTCCCCGAAGATCGCCGCCACCAGCAGGGCGGCGGGCGCCGCCTGGGTCAGCAGCTGGTGCACCAGCCGCACCGCCTCGGCCAGGGTCCCCAGCCAGGGGTGTCGCCACGCCAGCAGGGCGTGGCCCAGCTCGTGGGCCGCGATCGCCCGGGACTGAGGGTGGTGGTCATACCAGACCTGTCGCGAGAGCCCCACCGCGCGCAGGGCTGGCCACCACCCGTCCTGCCCCCCGAGGTGGTCGGGGGTGATCCCCGCGCGCAGCCCCGGGTGCCGCCCCACGTGCTCCAGGACCCAGCTCCCCGCGCCCCGCGAGAGCCAGGCCGGCTCCTGCACCCGCAGCCAGCGCCCGGTCAGGGCGTGGAGCCCGCTCGCGACCGCGGTGAGGGCGAAGGGCAGGCTGAGGAGAACGAGGAGATCGAGGGATGGGGAAGACACGGCGCACCTCCGCTCCCCTGTGGACCCCGGCGGGGTGCGCCGGTTCCCTCCCGACGGCATCCGTGCTATCCCTGAGCGCCAGGAGGTCGGCGCGATGGGCTTCAGAGACGAGATGGCGGCGTTCTGCGGGCAGCTGGATCCGGTGGCTCACGCGGGTGAGATCGCGATCCTCAGGCGCTTCCGATCGAAGCGCGAGATCGACCAGCGGGTGCAGCGCGAGGGCGGGTGGCTCACCCCCGCGGGCCCTGGTCCTCGCCTGAAGCTGGTGGTGCACGGGAGCGGCGCGCTGATGGTGGTGAGCTACGACGACGGGTGGTCGAAGCGGCTCGCCCTGCAGATGTTCCTCAGCGGGCGCTAGCCCCTACCGCCCAAACACGTACCAGGGCCCGATCGACGGGTCGCCGGCCACGCTCGGCACCCCGCGGGTCTGCCCCGCCAGGTGTCCGGTGCCGCCGCGGGAGCAGCCGTTCGCGTCGACGCAGCTCTGGAGCCCCACCCCCAGCGCGCCGTCGTCGTGGTAGCGGTAGGTGCCGCTCAGGCTGGCGCAGCCGCCGTTCCCGTCGGAGAGCAGGCCGATGGAGGAGTAGGACTGCACGTCGTTGATCCCCAGCCACTGGCAGGAGTACGCGGTGAAGGAGAAGCCTCCCAGGGCGGCGAGGTAGTCGCTCATCGCGCTAGCGGTGCCCGCGTCGGACCAGCCGTAGGAGTCGTAGGAGTACTCCACCCACGAGATCCCGTCGGTGAAGAAGCGCTGGAGGGGGATGTCCTGCCCGTGGGAGAAGGTGTAGCAGTGGGCGTCGTCGCTGAAGCAGAGGCGGGTCTCGGCGTTGGGGAGCGCGCCGTAGGCGGGGCTGTGGTGGTCGAGCCCGTCGAGGAAGGCCGGGGAGGCGCCGTGCGCGTCCTCGGACCAGGTGGGGGCGGCGTTGCCCCAGTAGGTCGAGGACTCGTCCGCGGCCAGCAGGAGGGTCCAGCCCTCGCCCGCGTCGGTGAAATCGCAGTAGGCGTTGAAGCCCACCCCGTCCCCGTCGGGGTCGATCGCGTACACCCCGTCGCCCAGGGCGAGGCCCCCGTCGAGGATGGCCTGGCAGCTCGCGCCCACCGGGGCCCAGGGGTAGGCGGGGTGGACCGCCGGGTCCCCGTCGTCCGGGTCCGAGCCGCCGCAGCTCGCCGCTGAGAAGCCGTCGCCGTCGGCGTCCGCGTCGATCAGCCCGTCGCAGTCCCGGTCGGTGTCGTCGCAGCCCGGGGTGGCGCCGGGGTACGCGCCCGCGTCCAGGTCGTCGCAGTCCTCGCCCCCGAGGAGCGCTGAGCTGTACCCGTCCTCGTCCGCGTCGATCAGGGCGTTGGTGGCGCACTGGTGGGGGTTGTCGAGCGACACCGACAGCCGCACCTCCAGCGCCCCCGGGAGCTGGTGCCGGACCAAGGAGTGGGTGCCCTCTTCGGGGATGAACAGGTCGCCGGTGAGGGGATCGCCGCACAGGCCGTAGGGCCGGGAGAGGTCGGAGGGGGAGGCCACCGCCACCGCCCCGGTGGAGGGGGTGACCCTATAGACCTCGCCGGTCGCGACGGACGAGACGTACAGGGTGTCGGGGCCCATCGGCGCGATGGAGGAGCTGGGGGCGGGGAGGACCAGCTGGGCGGTGGTGTCGCTGGAGGGGGTGTAGACCGCCAGCCCGAAGCTGCCGTCCCCATAGGTGCCGCGCTGGGTGGCGAAGACCCGCTCGTCGCCGGGCAGGCGCACCGCGTGGTAGGCGTCGAGCAGGCCGGCCACCACCTCGACGCTGAGGCCGGTGGAGGGGTCGTACGCGATCACCCGGGCGGCGCCGTGCTCGGTGACCAGGAGGGTCTGGGTGGCGCTGTCCCACCACAGGCCGTAGGGCTGGTTGAGGCCGGTGAGCACCGGGACCGCGGAGGCGTGGTCTGGGGCGAGGCGTGAGACGGTGCCCGCGGCGGGCTGCGAGACCCAGATCCGCCCGTCCTCCGCGGCGGTGACCCCGATCATGGCCCCCAGGCCCCCGAGGGTCCACGCCACCTCGCCTGTCTGGCCGTCCAGCGCGGTCAGCACCCCTGTGGAGCGGTCCACGACGTAGACCTCGGCGGCGGGATCGGCGCCGTCGCAGTCGTCGTCGAGGCCGTTGCCGGGGATGTCCAGGCGGCCGGGGCGCACCGCGGCGCTGCGGTCGTCGCAGTCGCTGTCGTCGTCCACCACACCGGGGCGCAGGGCGCAGGTGTGGAGGGTGGCGTCTGGGTCGCCGAAGCCGTCGGCGTCCGCGTCCGCGTAGCGGAGGGTGGCGCCCACCGCGCCGTCTTCGTCGATCAGCCCGTCGCAGTCATCGTCATAGCCGTTGCAGCGCTCGGCGCCGGCGGGGCTCACCGCGCGGTCCACGTCGTCGCAGTCGGTGGGGCTGGGGTACCAGTCGCCGCCCGCGGGGAGGGCGCAGGCCTCCTGGGTGACCAGGGCGCCCGCGTACCCGTCGTGGTCGAGGTCGCGGTACCAGGTGGAGGCGTCTACCGGGTCCTCGTCGACGCGCCCGTTGCAGTCGTCGTCCACGCCGTTGCAGATCTCGTCGGCGAAGGGGTGGACGGCGGGGGCGGTGTCGTCGCAGTCGCCCACCTGGGCCGCGGTGAGGGCGGGCTGCGCGCAGGCCCGCGTGGCTGCGGTGAAGAGGCCGTAGCCGTCCTGGTCCGCGTCGGCGTACCAGGTCTGGGCGTCCACCGCGTTGAGGTCGGTGTCGCCGTCACAGTCGTTGTCCAGGCCGTCGCAGACCTCCTGGTGACCAGGGTGCGCCGCGGCTCGGGCGTCGTCGCAGTCGGTGCCGTCGAGCACCGCCCCCTCGGGCTGGGAGCAGGTGCGCTCGGCGGTGGCGGGGTCGCCGAAGCCGTCGCCGTCCGCGTCGGCGTGCCAGGTGAGGCGGTCTACCGCGTCTCCGTCCGTGTCGCCGTCGCAGTCGTTGTCCAGGCTGTCGCAGATCTCGGTGCCGCCGGGGTGGGCGGAGGCGTGGGCGTCGTCGCAGTCGCCCCCGTCCGCCACGTAGCCCTGAGGGGCCTCGCAGGCCTGGGTGGCGTTGGCGTCGTCGCCGTAGTGGTCGCGGTCCGCGTCGGCGTACCAGGTGGGGGCGTCGATGGCGTCCAGGTCGACGCGCCCGTCGCAGTCGTTGTCGACCCCGTCGCAGCGCTCGGCGTGGCCGGGGAAGGCGGCGGACTCCAGGTCGTCGCAGTCGTCCGCGGTGGTGAGCCAGCCCGCGGGGGCCTCGCAGCTGACCTGGGCGTTGTCGGGGTCGCCGTGGCCGTCGCCGTCCAGGTCGGCGTACCAGGTGGGGGCGTCGGTGGCCTCGTTGTCTACCAAGCTGTCGCAGTCGTTGTCGAGGTCGTCGCACACCTCGGGGTTGCCCGGGAAGCGCTCGGCGCGCGCGTCGTCGCACTCCTCACAGGCGGCGTAGCCGTCGCCGTCCGCGTCGGCGTAGCCCACGCTCCCGTCGCAGTTGTAGTCGGCGGGGTCGGCGCAGTCGGTCTCTGGCGCGCCGGGGTGGAAGGCGGCGGAGCGGTCGTCGCAGTCCGTGTCGCCGCTCACGTAGCCCTGCGGGGCCTCGCAGGCGGTGAGGGCGCTGGCCGCGTCCCCGTAGCCGTCGCCGTCCGCGTCGGCGTAGAAGGTGTCGGCGTCGGTGGGGTCCTCGTCGATCTCCGCGTCGCAGTCGTTGTCGAGGCCATCGCAGCGCTCTGGGGCGTCGGGGAAGACGGTGGCGTCGGTGTCGTCGCAGTCCACGTCCGACAGGTGTCCGTCCCCGTCCAGGTCCACGTAGACCTCCTGCTCCTTGCGGCAGGCGGTGAGGGCGAGGGCGAGGATCAGCGAGGTATGGAGGTGCTTCATCGGGTCATCCAGGGGTCGTGGGGGGAGGTGGAGGCTTACAGTCCGGCTCGGGACGTGTCAAGGACCTGTCATGAGGGGAGGCGCCGCGGGCCCGTGTCGCCCCAGGCCGCAGGCCCCTGGGCCGCGCCTACCCGTCGGGGTGGGCTCAAGCATCACGCCTCTCCTGCCGACAGGAGCTCGAACCCTGCTTGGAGGCGTCGGCATGAACCCAGAGACCTATGACCACGAGCACGCGGTAGAGATCGCCCCAGGGATCTACCACCTCGGCGTGCAGGACGAAGAGAACGTGTGGGCGAACGTGCCCTACCTGATCGTGGACGGGGGCGAGGCGGTGGTGATCGACCCCGGCTCGGCCAAGCCCGAGTTCTTCGAGGTGGTGCTGAGGAAGATCCGCTCGGTCATCGACCCGAGGATCATCAAGCACGTCATCGTGCAACATCAGGACCCCGACCTCGCCGCGGCGGTGCCCCTGCTCGAGGCGTACATCGACCCTGACTACAAGCTCTACTGTCCGCTGGAGGCCCGCATCCTCATCCAGCACTACAGCGCGCGGCCCGCCCCTACCCCCCTCGACGACGGCGACACCCTGGTCTTTGGCGACGGGCGCACCTTCGTCTTCGCGATGACCCCCTACTGTCACTTCGTCGGCTCGATGGTCACCTACGACCTGCAGACCAAGACCGTGTTCTCGTCCGACGCCTTCGGCGGCTTCACCGACGACAACGGCCTGTGGGCTGGTGAGGACTACCCCATTCAGATGAGCGTGTTCCTCGGCGAGTACCTGGGCTCGAAGCGGGCCCTGGAGTACGCCCTCAAGCGGCTGGAGCTGCTCGACCAGACCCACGGCATCGATCGGATCTGCCCGCAGCACGGCAGGATGATCCCCAAGGAGGCCATCCCCGCCTACCTGGCCGCGGGGCACGCCCTCGAGGTGGGGGGGCAGGTGGACACCCTGGCCAGAAAGTACGGGATCGTGTTGAAGGAGGTGGACTGATGGCTGACGCGACCGCGGGATTTCGCGAGCTGATGGCGACCCTGGGGCCCCTCGCCAAGACGGGCGCCAGCAGGGAGCTCCTCGTCGAGATGGTCACCGCCAGCGGGGTGAGGGTCGACGCCGACCTCAACCCGGTGGGGAGGGTCACGTCGGAGCAGCTCCTCAAGGTGGTGGAGGGGGTGGACGTGAAGGCGGTGTGGAAGCTCGCAGCCCGGCGCGTGATGCGCCAGTACGCGTAGCGGGGCGGGCGCTGGTCCATCCGCCGGACCGTCCCACAGGAAGCGCTTCATCCCTCCAGAGGAACCCTCCGATGAAGCGGCGCGTCGAGTCCTCCAGACTGTGGACGGGCGCCGCGTCGCCAGGCATGTGGGGGCGTGAGCGCCGTTCCCTAGGGAGGAAGTGTGCTTTGTGCGCGACTAGCGCAGGAACCAGGACCCGCGTCGAGCGGATCGGTGCCGCGAGGCGCTACTCCCGCGCGAGGTGGACCGTCTGCTGTGGGAAGGGGATGGTGAAGCCCGCCTCGGTGAGCGCCTCCTTCGCCGCCCGCTGGGTGGCCCAGCGCACCAGCCAGTAGTCCTCGGTGGGGACGAAGCCCCGAAACAGGAGGTCCACCGAGCTGGGGCCCAGGGCGTGGACCGCCACCACCCTGGGGGGATCGGTGGCGAAGCGCCCATCGGCCTCCATCACCCGCTCCAGGACCTGGATGGCGCCGCCGATGTCGTCCCCGTAGGAGACGCTGAAGATGAGGTTGATCCGCCGCAGCGGCAGCCGGCTGTAGTTGACGATCGGGGCGCCCCAGATGGAGGAATTGGGGAGGGAGACGAAGAGGTTGTCGGCGGTGGCCAGCTCGGTGGTGAAGAGGCCGATCTCCAGGACCGTCCCGTCCTTGCCGATCACCTCGATGTACTCGCCCACCTTGAAGGGGCGCAGCAGGAGCAGCATCACCCCCGCCGCCACGTTGGAGAGGGTGCCCTGGAGGGCGAGGCCGATGGCGAGGCCGGCGGCGCCCAGCACCGCGACCAGGCTGGTGGTCTGCACCCCGAAGCGCGCCAGCACCGCCATCAGGGTGGCGGCGAGCAGGCCATAGTGGATCAGCGAGACCAGCAGCGGCCGCAGGGTGGGGTCCATGTGGCGCAGGTGGGCGGTGGCGCGCCCCGTGGCGCGGCCAGCCAAGCGCGAGAGGTACCAACCCACCACGAGAATGGCCACCGCGCCCAGGAAGTTGACCGACCAGGCGAGGGCGGTCTCGGTGAAGAAGTGGCGCAGCTCTGCCCACTGGACAGGTGACATGGGAGGCTCCTCTGGCGCTGTACCTATCCCGCCTTGCGGGTGGTGGGGGGCAGCTCCCAGTCCCGCGCGCTCAAGGGGGGCAGCCCGTGGCGCGCCCTGGCGTCGTCGCAGCGCGGGTTGGGGGTGCCGTCCTCCCAGGAGGCAGCAAATTCCCTGCACGGCGAGGGGCGCAGGTCGTAGTGGGCGCAGTGGACCTCCTCCCCGATCCTGCCGAGGAGCTGCTCGCACCGGGGGGGAGGGGTCTCTGTGCCCCGCATCGCCACCAGGAAGGGCGAGACCGGCACCACAAAGGCCTCGGGGACCGCCCCTGGCCCGGGGATCGCCTCGCCGCGGTAGAAGCTGACCCTGAAGGTGGCGCAGCAGGCGCCGCAGAGCAGACAGGGATGAGCGGACATGCACCTCTCCTGGACACGGGGACCGGCGCACCGCGGGAGAGGGCCCGCGAGGGGCACCACCGCAGTGAGGGGACGCGAGACCTGCCCCCCGCACCTGGGGCGCCTCGGCCTGTCGGTGAGCGGTGGCGATCTGAGCGGCCCCGGCGTTTCGCACCGCCAGGGGCTGGGATCTCCCGCGCTCAGGGAGGCAGGACGCGCGCGCTCGGGCTCGCGGGGGCTATCAGACCGCCGCCTCTATCCCGGCCGCGCACCAGAGGGGAGGGGCGCCGCGCGAATCCGGGCGCCCCGCCCCTCCCGCAGGGTCCCAGGCAGCGCGCTGGGGGGCCTCGCCTCGTCCCTGGTGGCGGCGCGCCGGTGGTGCGCGTTGGGAGCAGGCTCGGGGCGCCAGGCGCGCGGGACCCCTGCGGCGCCTTCGGGGTGATCGCGGACCGCTCCCCCCAGACCCGTGGCGGGGCTCAGTCGAACAGGGGCTGGAGCGCCTGCTCGACCTGCCGCACCCCGTAGCCGTGCTCCACCGAGGCGAAGGGCACCCCGCTGGCCTTGGCGGTGGCGACCAGCTTGTTGGTGGCGAGGTGCTTCACGAAGCCCTGGATGATCAGCAGCAGGTCGACGGTGCCGCCCTTGAGCCGCTCGGCGGCGGCGTCGATCCTGGCGGTGTCCCAGCCGGAGTCCCAGTGGAGGTGGTCGAAGGCGAAGGCGCTCTGGAGCCGCTCCTGGGCGTCCTGCCGTCGATCTCCCCCCACCATCAGCACCCGCTTCCCCCTGGTGTGCTCCGCCAGCGCCGAGAGCTGCGGCGCCGCTGGGGCGCTGGCTGCCCGGTGCTGGGTCTTCAGGTGGCGCTGGAGGTGCTTGCGCAGGGGCTTGAGCTTGGGCTCCGCCTTCAGGTGGTCGTAGTGGTCGGCCAGCAGGTTGAGGAGCTGAGTGTCCTGGGGCGAGACCCCCCCCTGCAGGGCGTGGAGCAACCTGCTCCGCAGGTCCGCCGGCTTGAGGGCGGGGAGGTCGCGCCGCAGGTTGGCGATCAGGGGCTCTGTGGGGGCGCGGCGCTCGGGTTGGGAGAACAGGGCGTCCCAGCTCGCCTGCGCCTCGGCTAGCCAGGAGCCCTGGGTAGGGCGGTGGTCCAGCGCCAGCCCCCACACCGAGCCGGGGCGGTGGGTGGCCGACCACTCCGTGAGGGTGGGGAAGGCGCTGTCGATGGCGCGGGCTAGGTCCCTGGCCCCGCTCGTGGGGAGGTGGTCCTGCAGGTGGCGGCCCAGGTGGACGGTGAGGGCCAGGGAGCGGCGCTGCACCTCCTGGGGGTGGTCGGGCCACAGGTCGCGCTCCTGGACCATGCGGAGGAATTGCTCCACCGCCTCTGCTAGGGAGGCTCGGTCCGTCGGCGCGGCGGGGCGGGTGGGCTGGAACAGCGGGTGGGGCGCGGGGGGGGGCGGGGCCCCGGTCCCGGTCATCCCCCGGGTAACCAGCTCCTGGAGTGAGGCGGTGGAGGCCGGGGCGCTGGGGGGCGGGGAGGTCCGCATCGGCGGCGCGATCAGCACCGCGCGCTCCACGGGCGCCCGCCGCTCGGTCGGCGCTGTGTCCGCCGGGACGGCGTGTTTCGCGGGGGCCGCTGGCTCCGGGGGCAGGTCCTGTCCAGGAGGCTCGTGCGGTTGCGGCGCGTCCAGCAGGGTGGCGCGGGGCGCCGGGGGGAGGTCCCCGCCCCCGTGGACGAGCTCGCCGCTCGGGCCAGCGATCCGCACCGCGCGCTCGGTGGTGGCGCCCGGTTCTGGGGTGGACTCCCGCTGCGCGAGGGGAGGCGCCCGGTGCTCGTCGCGGCTGGCGCGCGCGTCCGGGGCGGCGGGCGGGGTCGACGCTGGGCGCTGGCCCGGTGCGGGTGCGCCAGCCCCTGGGGCTGGCGCCGTGGCGGGCGGTGAGGCTGCCCCCCTCACGGCCCCGTGCCAGGTCCGCCCCTCCACCGGCGGCTGGGCTGGGGTGGTCGCGTCGCGGGCCTCGGGCACCCCGTCGAGCAGCCCGTTCTCGCCCTGTCGGAGGCTCAGGGTGCCGTGGGCGGCGAGGGCCGTCAACAGCGCCTCGCCGAGCCGCTGGAGGTGCCGGTCTCGCTGGTCGAGCAGGGCGCGCAGGGCGTCGGCCCGGTGCTCGCCGGTGCGCGCGATGAGGCGCGCCTCCTCTACGAGCTGGGCCTCAACGTGCTTCAGCTCCAGTGAGATCAAGGTGAGCGCGCGCAGGGATCGTTCGGACATAGGCCCTCCTAGGTGTCGCCACAGTGTGCGCGCAACCGACGCGCAGAGATAGTGAAAGCGGACGGGGGGCCCAGAAACTGGGCGGCGCTAGAGCGCGGCGCGCGGCGCCTCGTGGTGGTGGGCGCTGGGCTCTCGGGCTGGCCGGTACTCCCCGGTGGCGGGGTCGATGTCGTCGAGCGACTCACGGATCCAGTCCGGGGAGGCCTCGCAGGCAAAGATCAGCCGCGCCGCGGCCAGCCGCACCGGGGGGAGGTCGGACCACGCCACCTCGGAGAGCAGGTGGTGCTCGTCCGCGTCGGGGTGGCCCCGCTCCATCCAGGAGGTGCAGCGCTCACAGAGCATCAGGGAGCGGTCCGGGTCAGGTTCCACGGGGAACGGGGGGAGCTCCCACGGGCGCCCGCCGGGTTGTCCGCACAGCTCGCAGCGCCCCCGGGAGCGTCGGGTCAGCTCCTTCCCGATCATCCCCACCAGGGAGCGCTGCTTGATTCGCTTGGGTTTCTTGCCCACGTTGGCCTCACAGGGCCACACACTAGCCGATCTCTCCCCTGGGGGCACCCTCGTGCGCGGCGTGCGCCAGCCTGTCGCGCACCAGGGCCCACTCGGGGCGGTCGGGTGGGAGTACCACGAGGATCAGCGCCACGCCGTCCTGGTCGAGGGCTCGGAGGTCCTGGTAGAGGGTCGCGGCCCGCTCCGGTGGGTCCGGCGCCGCGGGGCGCCACAGGGCGCAGCCTCCGGGCCGGGCGGGGGAGAGCACCGCCACCGGCCCCTCCGCGCGGGCGAGGGCCTGGTCGAGGGCGGCGGCCTCCACCAGGCGGAGCGGGGCGCGGGTGCGGTAGGCGGCGGCGGCGCGGGCCTCCTCCACCGGCTCCCCCAGCGCGGCCTCCAGGGCCTCCCGGCCCACCGCGCCGGGGCGGACGATCCTGGCGGGCGGCCCGAGCAGCAGCACGGTGGACTCGATCCCCACCGCGCAGCGGCCGGGCAGGATCAGGTCCACCGCCGCGCCCAGGTCGGCGGCGACGTGCTCAGCGAGGGTGGGGCTGGGGCTGCCGCTCCGGTTGGCGGAGGGGGCGGCCAGCGGCCCCCCGAAGGCCTCCAGCAGGGAGAGGGGGACGGGGTGATCGGGCATCCTGAGCCCCAGGGTGTCGGCCCCGCCGGTCAGCAGGTCGCGGGCGCGGGGGCGCTTGGGGAGCACCAGGGTGAGGGGCCCGGGCCAGAGGGCGTCGGCGAGCCGCTGCGCCCTGTCGCTCCAGGCTGCCCAGGCCTCCAGCTCCGCCCCTGGCCCCACCAGGACCGAGAGGGGCTTCCCCCGGTCCCGGTGCTTGACCGAGAAGATGCGCTCCAGGGCGGCGGGGCTCTCTGCGTCTCCCCCCAGGCCAAACACGGTCTCCGTGGGGAAGGCCACCAGCCTCCCGGCGCGGAGGAGGGACACGGCGCGGTCGAGGTCGATCATGCGGGAGGCTCTGGCGCGGGGGGCTGAGGCCGCGGTGGCGATCTCTAGCCTGATCCGGTCGCGTTGCCCCGGTCCTCCTTCACCGTTAGCCGGCACCATCCCTCGGAGGTCCTCGTGAGCAAGCGCGTCTTCTCGGGCATCCAGCCCACCGGCACCCTGCACCTCGGCAACTACCTCGGCGCCATCCGCCAGTGGGTCGCCCACCAGGACGAGCGCGACAACATCTTCTGCGTGGTCGATCTGCACGCCCTCACCGTCCCCGAGGCGGTGGACCCCGGCGCGCTGCGCGCCAAGTCCCGCGAGGTGGCCGCCCTCTACATCGCCAGCGGTATCGACCCGGAGCGCTCGGCGATCTTCATCCAGTCCCACGTTCGCCAGCACTCCGAACTCACCTGGGTCCTCAACTGTACCACCCCCCTCGGCTGGCTGGAGCGGATGACCCAGTTCAAGACCAAGGCGGAGGGCCGCGAGAGCGTGGGGATGGGTCTGCTCGACTACCCGGTGCTGATGGCGGCCGACATCCTCCTCTATGACACCGAGATCGTGCCGGTGGGGGCGGATCAGAAGCAGCACATCGAGCTGGCGCGGGACATGGCCGTGCGCTTCAACAACCTCTTTGGCGAGACCTTCGTGGTGCCCGAGGTCACCATCCCCCCCGCTGGGGCGCGGGTGATGGGCTTCGATGACGCCACCCAGAAGATGTCCAAGTCCGCCAAGGGCTCCGGGCATGCGGTGGGCCTGCTTGACGGCGCCAAGCAGATCAAGAAGACCATCATGGGCGCCAAGACCGACCTCGACCTCGAGTTCCGCCCTGAGCACGCCAGCGCAGGGGTGCTCAACCTGATGGGGGTGCTCCAGGCTTTCACCGGCGAGCCCCTCGACGCGATGGCCGCCCGCTTCGAGGGCACCGGCTACGGCTACCTCAAGGGTGAGGTCTATGAGGCGACGATGGAGGCGCTGACGCCCATCCAGGCGCGCCACAAGGAGCTGATGGGCGACCCGGCGGAGCTGGACCTGGTGCTGGCGCGCGCCGCCGAGAGGGTGGGCGCCATCGCAGAGGGGACCATGGCGCGGGTCAGGAAGGCGGTAGGGATCGGGTAGGTCGCAGCACCGCTCAGCAGGAGCCCCGGCCACTCCCCGCGGGGCGTTGGGGCGTTCCTCTCAGGGCCGCTCAGGTCTCCAGTCCTTCCTGCGCGGCGCCTCGGCCATTGCCTCTTCGCGCTCGGTGTCGCGAGCGTCCAGGCGGGCGTGTGCGTACTTCAGGAGGTCTCCACCGGAGAAGCGCGTCCCTCGCTGCTGGAGCATCGGGACAAGAGTCTGCGTGAAGGTGCGCGGCGCGTCCTCGTCCTCAAACACCAGCTCCCGATGCTGGGTCCGGGTGAACCGGAACAGGGTGCTCCCAGGAGAAATGCGGAGGCTCGGGCCCGCTACACCCTGGGCATTCAGTAGCGCTACGCCTCTCTTTGGGCTGATGAAGCTGAGGACGTGTTCGCAGGCGGCCTGCAGTTCTTCTCCCCGGTCGATCTGGTAGACAGACAGCGCAAGGTCAAACCGGCCCTCTCTGGTCCTGAACTCGGTCTCCAGAAACACCTCGGCGTCCTGCTGCTCCAGAGAGGTCCTCCTCTTGAGGACGCGAGCCAGCATCAGGGAGCGTATCCGAGGGTGTCGAGGACTTCTTCTGCGGCCTCTCGTACACCCGGACTCGGCTCCTGCTTCGGGTCCGACAGAGCCTGGATCGGGCGGGGATCGAGCTTCACCGACAGTCCGATCCTGGCCAGGCCATAGAGAGCACCCTCTCGAACGAGTGAGCTGTCGTGGTGGAGCAACTCCAGCAGTGTCGAGATCGCCTGGGGATGATGAGACGGATGGGTCTCCCCCAGGATCTCTGCGGCGAAGGTGAGGAGCGAAGGACGAAGGTGCGCCCCGCGTACCAGCGTGAGCAGCCGGTCCGGATCATCCTGCGCCATTCCCTGAAGCTGCTCTCTCGACCAGGTGGGCGTGGGAGTTGGGACTTCCTCGGTGTCCTCCTCCCAGATGGACGGACTGGTATGCTGCCGCCATGGGTATTCGGCGAGGGTCGACGGAGAGGCTCCCGTGCTCATGGCTGAACTCCGTGAAAGCGCATTTTCCTCTGTGGCTCTGGAATCAGAGAAGAGAACACCTCGTTCACCGCCAGGTTGGCCTGGCGCAGCGAGGTCTCCAAGGTGTTCTCACTGGCTTCTGTGCTCGCACTGGACTCCATCTGAAGCGCTGTTCCCCCAGGAGTGGCGATGGCTGTGAGGTGAAGCCTGAGGTCACAGTCACGCTGTCTCCAGGCATTGGACAGAGACAGAGCCCAGCGCGTCTCGTCTTCCGACCGGAGCAGCGTCTCCAGCGACGGTAGCATCGTGGCTGCGTCGGACAGACTGCTCCAGTGGAGCCCCTGTCGGAGCAGGTCCACCTTGATGACCTCCACTGAGCTGGGGGCCAGCACCACGGCGAATTCGCGCTTGAGGAAGGCACGGTATTCCCCGAACATCCTTGTGGTCAGCTCCAGCACGCCATCGGGGGAGGAGAACCTCGGATAGCGGGTGTCGATCGCTCGCCAGTTGAAGATGAACCGATCGCGCTGGAACTGCAGCAGGCGCTCGCTTCCCTCGGAGATCAACCAGCTGCGCATCGGTGGCGCGCCCTCCGAGCCAGTGAGGGACGCTTCCACGATGGCAGGGCGCAGGGTGTGGTGCGGATAGGCGTCGCGGATTGTGTTCCAGAAGGCACCGATCAGGATGGGATCGAGCTGGGGCAGGGGGGCGTGATGGATCGTGCAGATGACCTCGACCAGAGGCGGGGCCTTCAGGGCTTCGAGAGCACGAGGGGATACTGCTTCCTTCGGCACGAGTTCTTCAGTCGTTCCTGTGCCCAGGTTAGCTCACGGGCAAGGGATAGAGCAGCTATTCATTGTCACAGCTCGGGCTTCATGGTGGCCGAGACGACATCTCCCACACGATCACGCCCGGCCACTCCCCTCGGAGCGCCGGGCGTCGTTCCTCAGCGCGAGCCCCTACCGGAACATGAACAGCTCCACGTCGAACACCAGCATCCCGTAGGGCATCCCGGCGCGGGACGGGCGGTCGCCGTAGGCGAGCTTGCCGGGGATCCAGAACCTGGTCTTCTCGCCGGCGACCATGAGCTGCAGCCCCTCGGTCCAGCCGGGGATGACCTGGTGGAGGCCAAAGGAGATCTTCTCGTCGCGGAGCACCGAGGAGTCGAACAGCTCCCCGTTGGTCATCCAGCCGGTGTAGTGGACGGTGACGGTGCTGCGGGCGGTGGGGTGATCGGTGCCCCTGCCGGGCTGGAGCACCTTGTAGGCGAGGCCTGAGGCGGTGACGGTGGCGTCCGCCGGGGGCGCGGCCACGTCCTCGGGGACCGGGGGCGCCTTGGGGCCGGCCTTGAAGGAGAGCAGCTCCACGTCGAAGACCAGGAGCCCGTAGGGACGGCCGCCCTGGGGGGTGTTGCCGTAGGCGAGCTCGCCGGGGATCCAGAACCGCGCCTTCTGGCCCGGGGAGAGGAGCTGGACGCCCTCGGTCCAGCCGGGGATGACCTGGTTGAGGCCGAAGGTGGTGGGGGCGCCCCGGACCACCGAGCTGTCGAACATCTCGCCGGTGGCGGCGGTCCAGCCGGTGTAGTGGACGGTGACCTTGTCGGCGGGGCCGGGCTTCTCGCTGGTCGAGGCGCCCTGCAGGACCCTGTAGGCGAGGCCAGAGGCGGTGGTGATCGCCTCGGCGGGCGGGGCGGTGACGTCGGCGGGTGCTGGGATCATCGGGACTCCTGTCGGGTTGCGAGCAGGAGATATCCGGAGGGAGGGAGCTTGGCTCCCCGGCCGGGGCGCTGCCCCCGGTGCGGGGCCGCGCGCTGCCCTGCGGGGGTCGCCTCGCGGCGGAACCTCCGAGGCGTCAGGGGGCGCTGTTCGGCCTCTGGAGCGGTGAACCGTCTGGAGAGAGGGCGGACGCCTGGGGCTGCGCCCCTGTGGCGCGCGGGTCACGCGCAGTGGGCCTGCGCCCGCTTCCGGTGAGCGCCCTGAGCGGGAGCGCCCGACCCCCTCGCGGGGATCGGGCGCCGAGGACGCGCTGAGGCTCGATCAGTTGGGATCGGCCTTGGGGGTCGCGTCGGTGGACGCCGGCAGCTCGGGCATCGCGATGTACTGGGTGGGCAGGGGGCCGGTGAGGGCACCCATGAAGGAGACCATGTCCTTCACCTGGTCGTCGGTCAGCTCCACGCCGAGCTGGTGGGTGCCCATCAGCTTGATGGCCTCGTCGAGGGTGGAGACCTTGCCGTTGTGGTAGTAGGGCGCGGTCTTCTCGATGTTGCGCAGGCCGGGGACCTTGAACATCAGCTTGTCGGCCTCGCTCTTGGTCACGTCCATGCGGCCGAGGTCAGACTCGTCGGTCCAGGGCATGACCATGCCGAGCTTCTGGTAGGAGGAGCCGCCCAGGTAGGGGCCGCTGTGGCAGGTGGTGCAGCCGACCTCAAGGAAGGTGTTGAGGCCGCGCTTCTGCGCGTCGGTCATCGCGCTGTCGTCGCCCTTCTGGAAGGCGTCGAAGGCGTCGGGGGTGACCAAGCCGCGCTCGAAGGCGCCGATGGCCTTGGCCATGTTGTCGAAGGTGACGGGGTTCTCCTCGCCGGGGAAGGCGGTGGTGAAGAGCGCCACGTACTCAGGCATCGAGGAGAGGGTCGCCTCGATGGTGGCGGCGTCGACCATCGCCATCTCGATGGGGTTGAGGGGCGGGCCCTTGGCCTGATCCTCGATGTCCGGGGAGCGGCCGTCCCAGAACTGCGCGATGTGGCTGGCGGCGTTGTAGACGGTGGGGGCGTTGCGGCCGCCCACCTGCGCCTTGTGGCCGGTGGAGGTGGGGGCGGAGTCCACGCCGTAGTTGTCTAGGCCGTGGCAGGTGTTGCAGCTCACGTCGTGGTTCTTGGAGAGGCGGGTCTCGTAGTAGAGCATCCGGCCCAGGGTCACCTTCTCGGGGGTGATGGGGTTGGAGTCGGACTCCATCGCGGTGGGCAGGGTGCCGAAGGCGGCGAGCCTGGCGCGATCCACGGTGACTGCCTCTGGGGCCGGCGGGGCCTCGACGGCGGGCTCGGTGGTGGGAGTGGTGTCGGTGCCACCGCACGCGGCCAGCAGCAGGGCGAGGCTGAGCGTCCACTTCATGTCACTTCTCCTTCATGGTTTGTCTCGGGGAGGGGGGCAGTGTACTCTGTCGGGGGGTACAGGTACAGGCCCGATCTACTCTCCGAGTATGCTGACCGTGTTGGAGCGGATCTCGGACCAGGGGAGGCGCGCCTGGAAGCGGTGCAGCCCGGGCTGGATCGGCCAGCGCGCGGTGTAGGGGGGACCCGCGACCCGCCACGGCTCCCCGTCCACCTCCCAGACCACCTGAGGCACGCGCTCGCTCACCTCTACCCGCAGGGCGACGGTCGAGAGCTCCGGGGGGATGTCCGGGTCACGGCGCACCCGCAGGCCGCTCACCGGCGAGGTGAGGCGGAGGGTGGGGGCGTCGGCCTGGAGTTGGGGGGAGGGGGGCGCCTGCTGCCCCGCGCCGCCCGCGCTCAGGGCGGAGGGGGGCCTGGGGATCCCCGCGAGGGCCTGCCACTCGGCGTAGTGGGGGCCAAGGTCCACGAAGGAGCGCACCTCAGTCCAGGCGGGCGGGGTGCTCGCGCTGGCGAGCAGGCCGTCGCGCCGGTCCACCGCGAGGCGCAGGTGGGCGGTGTCGGGCTCGGTGGGCGCCTGCCCCTGGCGGAACCACTCGGTCACCACCCTGTCGCAGTAGCCCTGGTCCAGCGCGCCGGTGTCGGCGCACAGGCGGGCGGGTACCCAGCCGGCGGGGGGCGGGAAGCTGAGGTCCGAGAGCCCGTCGCTGCGGGCCGGGTTCAGGTCGAGGAGGATCGTGCGGGCGATCTCCGCCGCCACCAGCCCGCCAGGCAGCTTGCGCATCGGCTTCCAGCCCGGGTTGCCCACCCAGGCAGCCACCACCAGCTCGCCGGTCCAAGAGACGATCCAGGCGTCGCGGTAGTCTGCGGAGGTTCCGGTCTTGAAGGCCACCGGGAAGGGCAGCTCGCCGGAGCCCATCCTGGGGAAGGAGGGGAGCCGCGCCATGGGGTCGGAGAGGAAGTGGGTGAGCTGCGCGGCGGTGTCCGGCTGGAAGATCCGATCGCCCGCTGGGGAGGGCCCCTCAGCAAGCCAGCGGAGCGGCTCCACCCTGCCGTCCCCGGTGAGGGCGGTGTAGCCCTGCACCAGCGCCTCCAGGGTGAGGGGCATGCCCCCCACCGCGAGGCCGGTGCCGTAGTGGTCGGCGGGCAGCGCGTCCCGGTGCAGCCCCAGGTCCCGGTAGAGGTCGTAGACCTCGTAGATGCCGAGCTGGTGGAGCAGCCCCGCCGCGGGCACGTTGCGCGAGTTGGCCAGGGCCACACGCGGCAGCAGCGGCCCCAGGTAGGAGCTGTCGTAGTTGGTGATGCCGTCAGGGCCCCGCTTCAAGTCGTCGAGGACGGTCGCCGGGGTGATCACCCCCCGCTCCAGGGCGAGGGCGTAGAGGAAGGGCTTGAGGGTGGAGCCGGGATAGCGGGGGGTGCGCGTGTAGTCGATGGCGCCCGCGCCGTCGGAGGCGAAGTAGTCTATCGACCCGACGGCGGCGAGCACCTCGCGGGTGTCGCGCCTGGCCACCATCACCGCGGCGTTCTCGGCGCCGCGCCAGCGGTACGCCTCCACCACCTCCCGCGCGTGGCGCTCTGCGAGCAGCTGCACGTCCAGGTCGAGGGTGCTGTGGAGGGTCAGGGGCAGGCCCTCGCGCGCGCCTGGAGCGCGGAGCGCCGCCTCATAGCGGAGGATGGGGTGCATCGCCCAGGGGGGCCGCTCCTCCCTGTGGGGCATCCGCAGCCGCGCCAGCTCAGCGAGGGCGTCGGTCAGCTCGTCCGCGTTGAGCAGCCCCTGCGCGCGGAGCGCTGCGAGGATCCTGCCCCCGCGCCGCACCGCCCGCCGCCGCCCAGCCTCGTGGAAGGGGTTGGTGCGCGAGGGGGCCTGGGGCATGGCGGCGAGGAAGGCGATCTCAGCCCAGGACAGGTCCGCCACCGGCTTGTCCAGGTAGCGCCGCGCCGCGTAGCGGATGCCGTGGATGCGGTTGCCGTAGGGGGCGAGGCGCAGGTAGTGGGCCAGCACCGCCGCTCTCCCGTAGCGCTCAGTGAGGAGCAGGGCGGTGAGCGCCTCCACCGCCTTGCGGTGGAGGGTCCTGGGGCCGGGGTCCTGCATCCGGGCCACCTGCATCGCCAGGGTGGAGGCGCCGGAGACCACCTCACCCTCGCGGGCGTTCTGGAGCAGGGCGCGGCCCACCCCTAGCAGGTCCACCCCAGGGTGCTGCTCGAAGCGCCGGTCCTCCAGCGCGGCGGTGGCGGCCACCACCCGGGGGGGGAGGGCCTCCAGGGGCCAGTAGCCCAGCTCGTCCTCTGGGCGCGCGCTGAGCTCGGCGAGGAAGCGCTCGTCCCGGTCCCGCAGCAGGAGGGTGGGCTCGGGCGCGGTGAGCCGCGCCTTGGGCAGCGCTTCGGCCAGCAGCCCCAGCAGGAGCAGGGAGGGGAGGAGGAAGCTCAGGGCGAGGATCCGCCGGGCGGCCGCGCGGGCCCAGGGGGGGCGGCTCCTGAGGATAGACGGCGATCTCGGATCGATCGCGGGTGCATGGGTGGGGTTGGACCGGGTCATCGGACTTCTGCCGGGGCTGCGGGGGGCGCGGGCCGCACGGGAGGGTGGGCCGACCAGGGGGTATTGCAAGTCCTGTACCCGCTCGGGGTGGTGGTGGTCCACGGCGCGGTAGACCCCCCCCGATGGCGAGCTGGCCTGAGCCTCTGGCCGCACCTCGAGGGAGTTGTTCCTGGTGGTCGACCTGCGCGCCTCTCGCTCAACCAGCGCGTCACCGTCGTCGCTGCGAGGTTCTCAAGAGGAGGGAGGTCTAGCTCAGCCGCGGCCTCGAAGGACCTCTTGTGCCTGGTCAGGAGCGAGAGCACGGTGTTGCGCATGCTGGAAGGTGTGATTCACGGCCCGGTCCGGCACACTGGGTGCCTGCCGCTAGGACGCCCCCCTGACCTGCCAGAGCTGCGGTGGATGTCGGTGTTCGCCGATCCAAGTGGGCTTGTGCCGCAGCAGACGTGGGCGCGTGCCGCCGCGAACGGCGTGCCACCGTTCTACCCACTCGATCCGATCCCATCAAAAACACGGTTTCACCAATGGGATGCACGCACTGCTTTCCAGTCTCCCCGCTCGCCACCCCAACCGCCGCGCCAGGGGAGCCTTCTCACGCGCCCCTCGGGGACGC
>JAFGVK010000091.1 GCA_016938035.1 Deltaproteobacteria bacterium
ACGCCTCGGAGGGGCATGCGGTCCTGGCGCCTCCCACGCCTTGGAGGGGCACATGCGGTCCTCGGGCCTCCCACGCCTCGGAGGGGCATGCGGTCCTCGGGCCTCCCACGCCTCGGAGGGGCATGCGGTCCTGGCGCCTCCCACCCCTTGGCACCCCTCCCTCGCGCCTCTCTCGCCTTGGAGGGGCACGCCGCCCTCGCGCCTCCTGACCTCGCCTTGGCTACGGAGGTGCCTGGAGCGCCTGGTGGATGAAGCGGCGCTGAGGGCCTACCCCACCCCGATCGCCCCCGCAGCGAGCGCCGCGCGCAGCGCTGACAGGTGCAGCAGGTGAGAGCCACGCCTCACCCACACCTCCCCCACCAGGGGGTGGCCGAGGAGGCCGATGTCTCCGATGGCGTCGAGGAGCTTGTGGCGGATCGGCTCGTCGGGCCAGCGCAGTCCCCCCGGGTTGAGCGCGCCGCCGTCGGCTTGGAGCACCGCGGTGTTCTTGAGGCTCGCGCCCCGCCCACGCCCCGCCGCCCGCAGCGCCTCCACCTGGCGCTCAAGCGCGAAGGTCCGCGCCGGGGCCACCTCGCCGCAGAAGTCCATCCCCCGCTCCCAGCGCGCGCTGCCCGACAGGCGGGCCTCTGGGAGCTCCACCTCCACCTCCACGCGCAGGGTCTCGGCGGGCTCCAGGCGCACCTCGCCCCCGTGCGCTGTGTGGGCGTAGGGACGCAGGACCCGCCACGGCGCCACGGCCGGGCCAGGCTCCACCGCGCGCAGCAGGTCGCACCACTCGGCCGCGCCCCCGCCCAGCGCGGGGAGCTCGAGGCCCTCCACCGTGACCCGGGCGTCGGTGATCCCCAGCCCCACCAGGGCGGCCAGGAGGTGCTCGGGGGTGGAGATCGGCCCCACGCGCGACGCTCCAGGGACGGCGTGGGCCAGGTCCATGCCCACGGGAAACAGGGCGCCGCCCACCTCAAAGGCGATACCCGCCCCCCAGGGCGCGGGGGCCACCAGGGCGCGCACCGCGACCCCGCTGTGGAGCCCCATCCCGCTCAGTCCGCCCGCCGCGCGCACCCTGCGCCGCCTCACCGCGCCTCCGCCGCCCGCCGCAGGCCGCGTAGGAAGGCCGCGAAATCCCCCAGGGCGAGCTGGGTCGCCGCGTCGGAGCGGGCCCTGGCGGGGTCGGGGTGGACCTCCGCGAAGACCGCGTGGGCCCCCATCACCACCGCCGCCATCGCGAGGCGGGGGGCCAGCGAGGCGTCCCCGCCTGACCTGTCGCCTAGGGCGCCGGGCCGCTGTGTGCTGTGGGTGGCGTCGAAGCACACCGGGCTCCCCAGGGCGGCCATGCGGGGGATGGAGCGCAGGTCCACCACCAGGTCGCCGTAGCCGAAGCTCGCGCCCCGCTCGGTGAGCATCACCCCCGAGGCGCCGGCGGAGAGGGCCTTCTCGCGGGCGTGGCCCATGTCTGAGGGGGCGAGGAATTGGCCCTTCTTCAGGTTCACCGGCAGGCCGGTGGCTCCCGCGGCCACCAGCAGGTCCGTCTGCCGCGCGAGGAAGGCGGGGATCTGGAGCAGGTCGACCACCTCCGCCGTCACCGCCGCCTGCTCCGGCAGGTGGATGTCGGTGGTGAGGGGCAGGCCGGTCTCGGCCTTGACCCGCGCCAGCCACTCCAGCCCCAGGTCCAGCCCCGGCCCCCGGTAGGACGAGCGGGAGGTGCGGTTGGCCTTGTCGAAGCTTGCCTTGAAGATCAGCGGGGTGTCACCGGCCAGCCTGGCCAGCGCCTCGGCGAGGAACAGGGTCTCGTCGAGGTCCTCTAGGACACAGGGGCCCGCGATCAGGGCGAGCGGCTGACCCTCGCCGATCGACAGGTGGGCGACGGCGAGGGACACGGGCTAGCGGCCCAGGTGGGTGGCGACCCGGGCGGCCACCGCCTCGGGGGTGAAGCCGAAGTGCTCGGCCAGCACCGCGTCAGGGGCGGAGGCGCCGAAGTGATCGACGCCGATAGCCAGGCCGTCCTGCCCGATCCAGCGCTCCCACCCCAGGGTGAGGCCCGCCTCGACCGACACCCTGGGCACGCCCGCGGGGAGCACCTGCGCGCGGTAGCTGGCGTCCTGCTCCGCGAAGAGCTCGCGGCAGGGCATGGACACCACCCGCGCCGAGAGGCCGCGCTCGGCGAGCAGGGCGCGTGCGCTCCTGGCGAGGGACACCTCCGAGCCGGTGGCGATCAGCACCACGTCCGTCCCCTCGTCCACTACATAGCCGCCCCGGCTCAGGGAGGCGGCGAGGGCGCCGTCCTCCAGGGTGGGCAGGTTCTGGCGGGACAGTACCAGCGCGGTGGGGCCGTCGCGGCGGGCGAGGGCCTGGCGCCAGGCCTCCACCGTCTCGGTGGCCTCGGCGGGGCGGATCACCCGCAGGCCGGGGATCGACCGCATGGCGAGCAGGGTCTCGACCGGCTGGTGGGTGGGGCCGTCCTCTCCGAGGAGGAAGGAGTCGTGGGTGTAGACATAGACCACCCCCAGGCCCATCAGCGCCGCCATCCGCACCGCGGGGCGCATGTAGTCGTGGAAGACCATGAAGGTGGCGACGAAGGGCCGCACGCCCCCGTGGAGGATCATCCCGTTGGCCACCGCGCCCATCCCGTGCTCGCGCACTCCGAAGGGGATCATCCTCGCCCCGTCGAAGCCGTCGGCGGACAGGAAGGGCACGCCCAGGGCGGTGCCGTTCGAGCCCGCCAGGTCGGCGGAGCCCCCCAGCACCTCGGGGTGGGCCCGGACGATCGCCTTGAGGGCCGCCTCGGAGGACTTGCGGGTGGCGATCTGCGAGCCGGCCGCGAATTCGGGCCAGGACACCCCCTCAGCGAGCTGGTCGCCCGCGAGCAGGGCCAGGAACTCTTCCTTGCGGGGGTGGGCGTCGAGGCGCGCCTGCCACGCCGCGTGGGCCTGCGGGCCCTCCTCGCCGCGGAAGGCGGCGTAGGCCTCTGCGGTCGCGGTGAAGGTCGCGTCGGGGAGCATCCCCATGCGGGACTTGATCACCTTCACGGCGTCGGGCGAGAAGGGGGAGCCGTGGCACTTGGGGGAGTGCTCCAGGTCGGAGCCCTTGCCGATGGTGGTGCGCATCGCGATCAGGCTGGGGCGGGTGGTGTCGGCGATCGCCTGCTCGATCGCGGCCTCGATCAGCTCCTCATCGTGGCCGTTGGTGGCCAGCACCTGCCAGCCGAAGGCCTCGAAGCGGGCCAGCACGTCCTCGGTGAAGGCCACCTCAGTCGCGCCGTCGATGGTGATGTGGTTGTCGTCGTAGAGGGCGATCAGCTTGCCCAGGCCCAGGTGCCCGGCGATGGACCCCGCCTCGGACGAGACCCCCTCCATCAGGCAGCCGTCCCCCACCACGACGTAGGTGCGGTGGTCTACAAGCTCGGTGCCGAAGCGCTCGGACAGCCACCGCTCCGCGAGGGCCATGCCCACCGCGTTGGCGAAGCCCTGCCCCAGCGGCCCGGTGGTGGTCTCTACCCCGACGGTGTGCCCGTACTCCGGGTGCCCGGGGGTGCGGGAGCCCCACTGGCGGAAGCGCCTGAGCTCCTCCATCGGGAGGTCGTAGCCCGAGAGGTGGAGCAGGGCGTAGAGCAGGGCGGAGCCGTGCCCCGCGGAGAGCACGAAGCGGTCGCGGTCAGGCCACTGAGGGGCGGTGGGGTCGTGCTTGAGGAGCTTGGTCCACAGCACGGTGGCGAAGTCCGCGGCGCCGAGGGGCATGCCGGGGTGACCGGAGTTGGCGGTGGTCACCATGTCCATGGCGAGGGCGCGGACGGTGCTGGCCGCGATGTGGTGGGTCTCCATGAGGGCTCCTTGCTGGAAAGAGGGCCCTATATCGCCGCGGCCCCCTCCGCGCGATGTCGAGGGCGGACCCCTCGGGGCGGGATAGGCTGGCCAGAGCCTGTCTCCTGGCGAGGGTGCCCATGTCCCAACAGAGAAGTTCGCGCGCGTCCCGCTGGGCGCTCACCTGGCCTCTGGCCCTGCTGGGGTGCGGCGCCCCTCCCCCCAGCCCCGCGGTGGGCTTCTCGGTGGACAGCGGCGGGGTGGACGTGGGGGCGCTGCTCGACCCCGCCGGGGGAGGGGCGTGGCGGGGGGACGGCGACCTGTGGGACGAGGCGCTCACCTTCGACTTTGCCGACCCCATCGACGCAGACGCGGTGCAGGTGCGCCTCTGCCCCGGATCCGCGCCGGTGCACCTGGCGGTCTACGCTGACGGCGCGCCGGCGGCGCCGCTCCAGGTGGGCGCGGGCCCGCTCCCGCTCCGGCCTCCCCTCCGGCGCCTGGCGCTGGTGGTGGATCAGCCGAGCGAGGGGGGCTGCATCGCGGCGGTAGATCTCACCCGCGGGGGGCGCTCCCTCGGCGTTCGCCCTGCGCGCACCGTGACGGCCTCGGTGAGCGCCACCTCAACCCAGCGGCCGGTGGGGGCCTACCGCCCCACCCACGCCTTCGACTGGCGCCTCGACGACGCCTGGATGGAGGGCGCCCCCGGCCCAGGGGGGCAGGAGGCGCTGATCGTCTCGTTGGAGGAGCCCCTGCGGGTGGAGGCGCTGGACCTGTGGAACGGCTACCAGCGATCGGACGCGCACTACCGCGCAAACAGCAGGCTGCTCACCCTCCAGGTGGAGGTGGACGACCTGCCCCCGGTGCAGCTCCCGGTGGAGGATCGACCGGGGCGCCAGCGCCTCGCCCTGCCCGCCCCGATCACCGGGTGGCGGTGGACCTTGCGGGCGGGGGTGGTGGCGGTGGGAGAGGGCGAAGACCTTGCCATCACCGAGCTCGCCCTCCTCTCGGGTGGGGAGCGGGTCGGCCTGAGCTACCCCGATAACGCGACCCCTCTACCCGCCGGGCACCCCGCCTCCACCCTGCGGGGCGCGCCGCTGCACACCCCCTGCGAGGCCGGCGGCACCCGCCTGCGCCTGCGACCGGACGGGAGCTTCTCCCTGCGGGAGCGCCGCGCGGGAGAGCTGGTCCGGGCCCTCGACGGGAGCTGGGAGCCGGACGGCTCCACCGCCATCACCCTGCATGGGCGCGAGCGCCGCGGCGAGCGCCTCCCTACCTGGAGCGAGCCCCGGTGGGACACCGACGACGACTACGCGGTGTTCTGGGACAGGGTGGAGCTGCGCTGGGCGTCGCAGGAGGTGGTCTCCTGCCCTGATGGGACCGAGGAGATCGGGGTGCTCACCGCCAAGGGCAGGGGGCTGGGGGAGCTGAGGTTGGTGGGAGGGTAGGGGGGCATCGGGGGCATGAGCATCCTTTGGCCCAAGGCCTGCTCACCGCTTGCCGTGCTGGCGGCGGGAGAGGCTGCTGCCAGCGCGCTGAGAACCTGATGACCGCCGGCCTTGTGGGCGCCGCCAAGGGTGCTTGGCCCTCCTTCGTGTCGTCGGGGAGTGCGTCCCGCCCCTCTCCATGACCGCCGGCCTTGAGGCCGCCGCCAAGGGTGCTTGGCCCTCCTTCGTGTCCCCCGCTGGGGTCGGGGAGTGCGTCCCCCCCTCCCCATGACCGCCGGCCTGAAGGCCGGCTCCAAGGGTGCTTGGCCCTCCTTCGGTTCCCCCGCTGGGGTCGGGGAGCGCGTCCCCCCCCCAATCCCCCCCTGCTGGGGGCTTGCCGCCCCCTCTCCCTCTCCGTGATCGGGCGCTATCCCCGTGCCGGAGGCCCCCCCCGCATGACCCACTTGGGAGTAACGCTCAGCAGAAAGGCCCCGGCCCTGACCGCGCACGGGGGTCGAGAGCGTTGGTCGGCCGGGCTCTTCTGCGGATGAACGGGACGGCGAACTGGCCACGCTCGCCCCTAGGGGGAAACAGCGCTCGGGGGGGCGCGGTCCGCAGTCTTAGGGGACGCTCACGCCGCTTGTTCGGGGAGCTTCGGGCACGAGGGACGCCGCCCGCCCCTCACGGCTCTGTCTGCTGGGACCACCATGCCACACTTCGAGGGCCCAAGGAGGCTCTGCAGCCCCCGAGCCGGCCCACGCGCTGGCCCTCGGGCACACGCCGCCGGTCCTCCAGCGCACTGGAGGCTCCACACGCTCGGTGTCATCGGGCTCATGACGGCTCACGAGGCTGCGGTGAGGCCCGGGCTGGCGACCGCCGCGGCGGTCGGGTGCCGCGGCGGTCGGGTGCCGCTCATCACCGGATGGAGGCTCACCACCGGGCGACCACAGACCGGGCAGGTCTTCTGTGGCCGCTCCGGGCGCTCGGGCGGGACCGGTGCCCCGACGCGCCGCCTTGCGGTAGCCCAGCGATGGCGGGCGTTGGCGGGGGCACAGGGCCGGTAGTAGCGGACGCGGTGCAGGCAGGGTGCGGCATCGGCGGCCCTCGTTGCCGCTGAGGGGGGCACAGGGCCGGTAGTAGCGGACGCGGTGCAGGCAGGGTGCGGCATCGGCGGCCCTCGTTGTCGCTGAGGGGGGCACAGGGCCGGTAGTAGCGGACGCGGTGCAGGCCCTTTTGGGGAGGATGTGGCGAAGCGGCGGACGAGCCCGGTCCCCTCCAGGGTGCGTGGGCCCCGTCGAAGGTGACGTGGGTGTGGGTGCGCTCGCGCACGCGGGCGATGGCGATGCCGCCGACGTAGCGGGCGAGGTACTGCGCCGCCAGGGCGGGGTCGCGGCCCTCTGGGGCCTCCACCTGGACGACCCAGCGGTGGCGCCAGGCTGCCCGGACGGCGGTGTCGAAGGTCTGTCGGGCCGCCTTGGGCTCGCCGTGGGCGAAGACCTCGCCGGCGTCGGCGGCGCGGCGCAGCCCGTCTACGAGCTTGCCCCGGAAGAGGGCGGCCATGACGCGCTGGGAGGACGTCTGCCCGATGCGTCCGCCCTCTGCTCACGACAGCCGTCGATTCGTTCGGCAGGACCTGCGCGATGATCGACGTCACGATCATCGTGACCGATCGGCTCGGGCTCAGCGGCCCCTTGCAGCCCGGGCCACCCGCGGGGAGCGTCGCGGCGGGGTGGCAGAACGAACCATCGTTATCCACGCATACACTCGCTCGCCGCAGCCGGGCGTGGGGGCATGCCGAGCCTCGGGCGAGCCGGTGGATCCACGACTTTGTTCGCCAGCCCCGGCAGGCGTCCCGGGAGGCTGGGCGTCCGCCCCGGTGACAACAACGCGTCTCGCGCTGCGCACTCCAGCCGACCTCCGCACAGGAGCGTTACATTCTCCCGGAGCGACCCTGCACACGGCCCGGACCGCGCTGCCAGCGTGCAGCGGGTGCTAGCCTGCGCGCTCCCCTGGAGGTCTCGATGCGCACCCTGTCCACCCTCGCCCTGATCGCCCTCTCCCTTGGCGCCTGCCGCAAGGAGGAGGCTGAGCTCCCCGTCGACCTCGATGGCGATGGCTATGACGCCACCGTTGACTGTGACGACCACAACGTCCAGGTCCACCCCGACGCTGAGGAGCTGTGCAACCTCGTCGACGACAACTGCGACGGCGTGGTCGACACCGACGCCACGGACGCCGGCGAGTGGTACGCGGACGTCGACGGCGACGGCTTTGGCGACGAGGGTAGCCTCACCACCGCCTGCGAGGTGCCGAGCGGCCACACCGACGTGGGCGGCGACTGTGACGACACCGATCCCGCCTTCCACCCCGGCGCCCTCGAGGCGGACTGCGCTGATCCCGCTGACTACAACTGCGACGGCAGCGTGGGCTATGCGGACGCGGACGGCGACGGCTTCGCCGCGTGCGAGGAGTGCGACGACGGTGACAGCGCGGTGAACCCCGACGCCCCCGAGACCTGCAACCTGGTGGACGACGACTGCGACAGGCAGGTCGACGAGGACGCCCTCGACGCCACCCTCTGGTACGCCGACCTCGACGGCGACGGCTTCGCAGGCGAGGCGATCACCGAGCGCGCCTGCCAGTCCCCCGACGGCTTCATGGCCGAGGCCACCGACTGCGACGACACCTCCGCGAGCACCTTCCCCGGTGCCGACGAGCGCTGCGACGGGGCCGACAACGACTGTGACAGCGCGGTCGACGAGGAGGCGGTCGACATGCGCGCCTTCTACGCCGACGCCGACGCCGACCACTACGGGGACGCGGCCCACACCCTCCGGGCCTGCGAGGTCCCCGAGGGCTACGTCACCAACGACGACGACTGCGACGACGGGTCCACCGGGTCCCACCCGGGCGCCACCGAGGTCTGCGACGGCCTCGACAACGACTGCGACCAGGAGGTCGACGAGTCCTCCGCGGTGGACGCGGCCACCTGGTACCCCGACGGCGACGGCGACGGCTTCGGCGATCGCACCGGCGCCTTGCGCGCCTGCGAGGCCCCCGAGGGCTACGTCTCCCTGCCCGGCGACTGCGACGACGGCGAGGCGGCCGCCTGGCCGGGGAACGCGGAGATCTGCGACGCGGTCGACAACAACTGCAACGGCGTGGTCGACGACAACGCCGCCGACGCCGCC
>JAFGVK010000092.1 GCA_016938035.1 Deltaproteobacteria bacterium
CGCCCCCTCCTGCGGGTAGGCGCGCCCCCGCCAGAGCCCAGAAGGCAGCGTAAGCTCACGACGCCCCCTTCTGCGCGTAGGCGCGCCTCTCACCGCCTGAGCGGCGCATCGCGCCGCGTCGACACCCCCTTCTGCGCGTGGGCGCGCCCCCAGAGGCGGAGGGCCGCGTCGCCGCTGCCCGAGGAGAGGTCGCAGCCCCAGCGCAGCGCGGCCACGGCGAAGTCCACCGGTCCCGACGCGCGCCCGAGCAGCCACTCGACGCGGGTCGCGCGGGTGCGCTCGTCCGGCTCGTCCTCCTCGAGGGCGGCTACCATCCCGAACGGGTGGTGCCCGTCGGGGGGCGGGGGGGGGGGCGGGGGCGGGGGCGGGGGCGGGGGCGTCGTCTTGCTCCTCGTCCTCCTCGTCGTTGTCCCGGTCGACGAGCGCGGCGGCGTCCGCCAAGCACGGGAACGCGTCGCGCAGCTTCACCCGCGGCCTCTACCGCCACAGGGACGCTCCCCTCGCCGATCTGGATCTGATCGAGGCCGCCCTGCGGGCCCCCGAGGCGCCCCGCTGCCTCGAGAGCGCCCTCGCGGCCCACGCGCTCTCCGACAGCATCCCCACCGCCACCCACCGCGGGCTGCCCCGCTCCCGACGCCAGCCTGTGACCGAGGGGATCGTGCGCTGGCCGGGATGAGGAACACCCCCAGGCCCTCCGGCGCGACGAGGTCGAGCCCCCGGCGCAGGAAGTAGGCGTAGACGGCCTTCTCGCGGTAGGCCCGCACCGGGTCCTCGGTCACCGAGGCGCCCCGCTGGCCGCAGGGCGGGTTGGCCACCACCAGGTTCAGCCGCCCCTGAGACGCGTCCCCGCGCTCCCGGATCCAGCGCTCCAAGGGCCCCTGGTAGACCGCCAGAACCGGCCGGATCGCCTGGAGCATCCGCGCGGAGAGCGCCGACCACTCCACCACCAGCCAGCGCGGGGCCTCGAAGCCCGGGCCGGACAGGGAGCGCACGAAGCGCACGATGCCCGCCGAGGGCTCCAGGGTGAGCACCGTGCCGGCGGGCCCCGCCAGCTCGGGGAGCAGGGGGTGGATCACCCGCGCCAGCTCGCCGGTGACCGCGCCGGGGGTGTAGTCCTCGTGGTACAGCCCCCGCGCCTCAGGCGCCGGGAAGCCCGCCGGGAAGCGGTCTCGCACCTTGTCGAGGGAGATCCCGCCCCACCCCGAGTAGGCCGCCAGGACCGCCCGGTCGGCACCGATCATCGCCTGGGGCGGGGTGCTCGCGGCCAGCCGCATCGCAGCGAGGTCGGCGGCGGCGCGCCGGGCCGGCAGCCACAGCTCCTGCGGCGCGCCCGCATCGGCCTCCTGGCGGGCCTGCCGCGCCGCGAGCCCCTGCTCCAGCACCCGGTGCAGCCCCGCCCGGTGGCGGACGAGGAGGCCCTCCAGGTAGGCAGGGCTCACCCCCGGGGGCAGGTTGGCCCGCACGGCGGTGGTGATGGCGCCGAAGAGCTGGCTAGCGGTCGTGGTCACGATGGGCGTCCTCCGCCTCATCGTGTCCACGAGGATCACCAGGATCTAGCCGGATCGCTTCCCCTCGTCTCCCCGGGATCAGCCGGACCTGGGCCGGATCGCCGCGACCACCTGGTCGAAGGTGGTGACCGGGTTCGGCAGGTACTCCTCCCGCTCGGCGGCCTGAGCGCGCAGGGCCCTCGCCCGCGCCTCGGCCTCGTCGAGGTGCGCGAGGACCGTGCTCAGGTCGAGCTCGGGCCGGCGGTGGTCCTGCTTCTTGTGGGCGTAGCCCCCATGGACCCGCTCCAGCGTCTTCTGGGCCTCTGCCGAGGTCAGCGACGCGCGCTGGTCCTGGTGGAGCAGGAGCCCCCACAGCTCGAAACAGGGGTTCGAGACCCCGAGGTGCATCCCCAGATCGCGCGCCTGCTTCACCGCCGACGCCCAGTGAGCGTGCTCGTCGCGGTCGAACACGACGTGGACGGTGGTCACGCCCTCTCCGCCGCGGGCCGCCCTCTTCTCCTTCCTCGCCCGCTCGATGAGCGTCTTCGGCTCCCCGAGCTCGGGCACCACCTCGACCCGGGCCGAGGCGAGCCGCCAGTGCTGACGCAGCCCGGTCAGGACCGCCGCCTCGGTCTTCCCCTCACAGAGGATGAGGTGGCGCTCCCCGAGGCGCTTATCGGTGGCCTTTCGCCCGAGCGCGCTACGCCTCGCCATCGGACAGCCCCTCCACGATCGCGGCCATGTCGCCCAGGACGGGCACCCCACCGATCCGCCCCTCGGCGTGGACCCGCCGCAGGTTGTCCCGCTTCTTCAGATCCTTGAAGTCCGCCGCCGAGTGCAGGCGGGTGACGCCGTCGCGCCCCTTGTCGGTGATCAGCACCTCGTCGCGCCGCAGCCCGAGCAGCAGGTCGCGGTCGTGGGTGGTGAACAGGAGCTGGGCCCCGTGGGGGTTGGAGCGCGGGTCGGTGAACAGTCCCACGATCTGCGCGCAGAGATCGGGGTGCAGGCTGGTGTCGAGCTCGTCGTAGAGGAGGAGCCCTCCGGTTGCCAGGACCGCCAACACCGCATCCAGGCGCTCAAGCAGCGCGTGGGTGCCGTCGCTCTCGTGCTGGGGCATGAGCTCTTGCTCACCGTCCTCCAGCTCGTGGGTGAGCCAGAGCGCGAAGAGGTCCTCCTCCCGCCGCTCGTCGCCCCGAGTCTCCGCTCCCTTGTCCGTGACCTGGCCGTCCCCACCGAAGGTGAAGGAGAAAGTCACCGTGGGCTGCCGTACCACGCGCATCCCTGTCACCCCCACGTCAGCGGCTCGCAGGAGCTGATTCACGAGCGCCCGATGCTCGTCGCGCAGCAAGGCGGAATTCGCTCGGAAGAGGAAATGCTGGCCCGGGTGATGCGTCGCCATCACCATGCGAAGCCCCGACGCCATCCCCCGAAACACCGGCAGCACCGCCTCCAGGTTGAACTGCGCCGCCACGGACAGCAGCGAGGCGTTCGTCCGCATCGCGTCCACTATGGCCTGCTTCGCCCCGCGCACGGAGGAGCCGAAGCGCACCTCCTGCCCCTCACGGGTGAAGAGGTTGCGGGGCTGCCCCTTGGGCCACACGTCGAGCCACTCCTCGCGGATCTCCGCGGCGGTGAAGGCCACACCGTACTGATAGCGCAGGCCGTCGAGCAGGAAGTCCAGCTCGTAGCGGGTCGGCACCTCCTGACGGCCGAACCAGGGGCTGACCGGGATGGGGCTGGTGGGCTGGAAGCCCAGGAAGGACCTCGTCACCAGCTCGTGCAGGCTCCACAGCGCCCGCAGCACCGAGGACTTGCCCGAGGCGTTCGCCCCGAACACCCCCAGCACCGGGAGCACCCCGTGGCTGACCTCCTTCAGCGAGCTCGGGATCCGGTAGTCCGGGGTGTCGCGGTGTGCGGTGGAGACGAAGCTCACCTCGAGCTCGTCTCGGATGGAGCCGTGGTTCTCGACCACGAAGCGCAGGACCTGCATGACACGCTCCTCTCAAGGGCCGGAGATATAGCACTATTTGAACAGTAATCGTCCATTTCCTCGTTGATTTCATACTCTGCACACCAGAATGGCAGATGACCAGACAGATTTCGGCGGCCCAGCCCCCCGCCTCCCCCACCCCCTCCGCTCAGACTGGCTGGACACGACAACGATGGTGACACAGGGGTTCCCCCCTAGGTCTCCTTCGAGCGCTACGACACCGGCGACTACAGCATCGCCGCCCTGGCCCGCTACGCGAACCGCCACCGCTACCGGGGCCAGCGCGGGGGAGAGATCTCGCCGAGCACCATCCACACCATGCTCGGCAACCCGATCTACGCGGGACGCTTCTGGTGGGGAGACACCGAGCTCGAGAGCGCGGATCCCACCCTGATCCCCTGGGCCCCCTCCGAGCGGGTACTGGCCCGCCTCGACGGCCACCCCTACACCCGCGCCCAGAGCCAGAGCCAGAGCCAGAGCTTCCTCTACTCGGGGATGCTCACCTGCGGGCACTGTGGCTCGGCCATCACCGCCGAGATCAAGAAGGGCCGCTGCGTCTACTACCACTGCGCCCAGCGCTGCGAGGGCGCCCAGTGCGTCCGCGAGGAGAAGGTCTCCGAGGCGCTGCTCGAGTCGGTGCGGGTGCTGACCATGCCCGAGACGCTGCGCGGCCTGGTGACCGAGGGGCTCAAGGGCAGCCACCGCGACGTGGTCCGGGAGACCCGCGAGCGCGTCGCCGCACCCCGCGCCCGCTACGACCGCCTGGGGGCCCTCATCGACGAGGCCAACACCGACCAGCTGGAGGGGCGCATCAGCGCCGAGTTCTTCGGGGCCCGCCGCGCCGAGTGGGACACCGACCGCGCCCAGGCCCAGGAGTAGGTCGACCGCCTCTGCCGCGTCTGCGCCGCGAACATGGACCCCGCGCTGGCGGTAGTCAAACTCGCGAACCCCTCTTACGAGCTCCTCTCTCGACGAGAGCCATCAGAGCGTGGTCAGCTGCTCGAAATCCTCCCCTCGAACTCCCGATGGTTGACCGGCGAGATCGAGGGGACCTTCCGACAGCCCTTCTCGTGCCTAGCACAATGGCCTGACCACAAGGACAGCGAAAAGCCCCTTCGGGAAGTTCCCGAAGGGGCTTATTCAATATGGTCGGGGCGACTGGATTCGAACCAGCGACCACTTGACCCCCAGTCAAGTGCGCTACCAGACTGCGCTACGCCCCGTTTGGTGGCAGCCATATATCGGCCACCTGCGACACCGTCAAACCTCTTTTGAGTCTCCGACGAGGATTCGCTCGCGCAGCGCCTGGAGCTGCTCGCGCAGGGCCCCAAGGCGGTCGAGCACCTCACCCACCGCCCCAGGATCAACCGCCCCAGCGGGCACAGGCGCGTCGCCCGACAGCGCCTTGCGGGCCCCCGCGATGGTGAAGCCCTCGTCGTGGAGCAGGTGGCGGATCTGGAGGAACTTCACGATGTGCTGCCGCTTGTACATCCGCTGCCCCGAGGGGGAGCGCTGAGGGCGGATGCGAAACTCGCCCTCCCAGTAGCGGAGCACGTGCGGCTCTACCCCCACCAGCTCAGCGACCTCGCCGATGCGGAAGAAGAGCTTGTCGGGGATCTCCACGCCCTCGATGAGGTTCTCGGCCACGACTACTCCTCGACCGCGGCCACATCGGCGGCCTCGGCCCACAGCTGCACCGTGAAGGTGTCGGTGCGGGACTCCCCCACAGCGCCCTCGGACTGCACCGAGCGCACCCAGAGGCCGTGATCCGCCGAGTCCTGCCAGAGCTCGGTCTCCTGGACACCGCGCTCGCCCGCGTCAGTGAGCAGGGTGACCTTGCTCACCACGTCGACCCAGTCCTCGAGGACCGCGACCGACACCGTGTGCAGGGTGCCCACGGGACCAGACCCGGGATCCACCGTCACCTCGCCCACCACCACCGCGCCGGTGGTGGAGTGGAGCGCGGCGCTGACCGGCGCTCCGAGCTCGGCGCTCGCGGTCACCGAGACCTGGAGCTGGTCGTCCTGGTTGAACTGCTCCCAGACCACGTCCTCCTCAAGGCAGGACGACAGCCCGACAAAAAAAAGAACCCCCGCGAGGCCACGCGCGAGGCGCATGACCCGGGGGGGGTGGTTCCGCAGAGAGGTCATCAGGCCTGCAGGGCGGCCTTGGCCTTCCCGACCAGCTGCTCAAACGCCACGGGCTCGTGCACCGCGAGGTCAGCGAGCATCTTGCGGTTGAGCTCGACGCCGGCGACCTTGAGGCCGTGGATGAAGCGCGAGTAGCTCAGGCCGTGGATGCGGGCGCCAGCGTTGATGCGCTGGGTCCAGAGCCGACGGAACTGCCGCTTGCGCTGCTTGCGGCCGATGAACTCCTGGGCCTCTGCCTTCATCACCGCCTCATGGGCCTGACGAAGCTGGCTGCGACCGAGGAAGAAACCGCTAGCGCGCTTGAAGAGCTTCTTCTTGCGGGAGACGCGGATTTGTGCGCGCTTTACGCGTGCCATGGGGACTCCTTATCGGTTCACCGCTTCCCTACCCCTCGATGGGATGGTGGCGGTGGTCCTAGGTGGGGGATTAGTCGTTGGGCAGAAGACGGCGGACGCGCTTGGCGTCTACCTCTTTCATGATGCCCGTCTTGGACAGGCCCTTCTTGGTGGTCTTCTGCTTGTGCTCGAGGCAGTGGCGGAGGTGGGCATGCTTGAACTTGATCTTTCCAGATCCCGTCCGGCTGAACCGCTTCGCCGCGCCGCGGTGGGTCTTCATCTTAGTCTTGGGCATAATTCGCTCCCTGAACCCGGCGCGAGTAACCTGATGCCTGTGGCTGCGCCACGGTGGATCTCGCGCCGGCGTTGCAATAGAAGGGACTACTCCTCGCCTTCTTCCTCATCCTGCATCCTCGCGTCGGAGTCCTCCGAGCGAGGCCGGGGCGCCGTCGGGCGCCGGAGTGGTGCGAGGATCATGAACATCTGCCGGCCATCCATTCTCGGGTGAGACTCGATGAGGCCAGCGTCCTTCACCTCTTCTGCCACGCGCAGGCACTGCTCTGCGCCGATGTCCCGGTGGGCCATCTCACGTCCGCGGAAGCGGACCGTGATCTTGACCTTGTTGCCCTCCTCCAGGAAGGACCTCGTGGCCCGGACCTTCACGCCCATGTCGTGATCGTCCGTCTTGGGCCTGAGCTTCACTTCCTTGAGCTGGACCTGCACCTGGTTGCGGCGCACGGTGGCTTCGCGCTTCTTCTTGTCGTACTTGAGTCGCCCAAAGTCCGTGATCTTGCACACCGGCGGACGCGCGTTGGGCGCGACCTCCACCAGATCGAAGCCACGCTCTTCAGCGAGACGCACCGCGTCCTCGATCAGGAACTCGCCCAGACGATTCCCCTCCTCGTCGATCACGAGCACCCGGGGGACCCGGATCCTCCGATTGACGCGTAGCTCTTCGTCTTCAGGCAGTGTTGGGCGAAAACGACGTTTCCTCTTCAAAAGCCTCACCCCGTGTTGGAGATGGTTTGCCCGGGAGGCCCCTGGGCTCGTCCCCTCACCGGTGAGGCGGGAGACGTCTGGTGTGAGCTAACACCGTTCGGACGCCTACCGCCACAGCCCGCCGGTGACTTTCCCCGACGACAAACAAAAAAAGCGACCACCGAGGTGGTCGCTTTAAAATGGTAGGCGCGAGCGGATTTGAACCGCTGACCCTCGCCGTGTCAGGGCGATGCTCTCCCGCTGAGCTACGCGCCTGCGGTGAAGTGCCAGCTAGTTATCCGTACCCCCCTCCCCTGTCAACGGCGCGGCGGCACGATTTCCATCACCGCGCTCAACACCGCCTGCCCCACCTCCTGCGCGGCCTGGTGGGGCGCCCAATGGCCGCCGCCCTGCAGCGCGACCGAGGTCACCCCACCGTCCGAGATCCCGCAGGGGACAATCAAGGAAAACCCTGCCATGTCGGGGTCCAGGTTCAGCGCGAAGCCGTGGATACTCACGCCCTTGTGCACCTGCACCCCCAACGCGCAGATCTTCTCGCGGCCCACCCAGATGCCAGGGTATCCATCCCTGCGATCTGCTGGGATCTGTCGGCCTCTCAGCCAGCGGATCACCCCCTCCTCCAGGGCGTGCACATAGGCGCGCACCCCCAGCCCCCGCCGCTCCAGGTGAAGGATCGGGTAGCCCACCAGCTGCCCCGGCCCGTGCCAGGTCGCCAGGCCTCCCCGCTCCACCCGGACCCTGTCGATCCCCCTGCGCTGGAGCCACGCCGCGTCGGGCACCCCGGGCGCCTCCCTCCGGCCAGTGGTGATCACCGGCTCGTGCTCCACCATCCACACCACCTCTGGGGCGTGCCCTGCCAGGACCCCCTCTCGCCGGAGGTGCTGGTGGCGCCACGCCTGCCGGTAGGGCACCCTGCCCAGCCACTGCACCGCTGGGGTCATGGGTCGACCACCACCACCACCCTGCCCTCCCCCAGCACCCTGGCGCCCTCCAGGCCGGTGTGGAAGCGGATGGTGTCCGCCGCGCTCAGCGCCGGCTCCCCACCGCGCGCCCACTCCGCCTCCACCACCAGCGGGTTGGCACCAGCGATCGCGGTGGCGCCCGCGGTGGGAGACGAGACGTAGATCACCGGCAGCGCCCGCAGGGCGTCCGGCTCCCACAGGGAGGCCTGCCAGATCACCGCGCCCTGATCATCCAGCACCCGGGGGAAGATGACCTTCTTCACCTCCAGCCCCCTCGCGTCGATCACCCACCCGGTGAAGGAGGGCTGCTCCCCCTCTGGAGCGGGTTGGGCCCTGGAGAGCGACAGGGGCTTGAGCAGCTCCTGCACCGACAGCTCGCCCCGCAGGTCGACGCGACCGGAGGTGTAGTAGCGCGCCTCGGTGACCTTCCAGCCCGAGAGCCGCAGGCGCACCTGCTCGAACACCGCCTTGTCCAGCAGCTCCACGTCCGCCAGGGTGTTCCTGGGGTCAAGGCGCAGGTCCATCGCCCCCCCCATGATCGACGGGCCGATCGCCCGGCGGACGTTCTGCTCCACCGCCGCCCGCGAGCTGCCCACCCCGTAGCCGCGATCCGCCGCCTCGGCCTCCAGGGTGAGGGTGGTCCAATTCATCGTCACCCCTGGGCGCAGCACCTCGCGCACGTCCACGGGGTCCCCCGCCGCCAAGGCCGTCAGGCCCACGAAAAGCAACCACATCGCCCACTCCTCCTACACCAGGATCAGCGCCCCGGGCCGCCCGAGGATCACCTCCAGGCCCTCCTCCAGGTCCGAGCTGGGGTCCAGCGCCTGCTGCAGCTCGATCTCCACGTCAAATTGCCCCGGCACCCGCAGCACCACCGTAGCAGGGTGACGCCCACGCTGCTCGGCGAACAGCGCCTCCAGCGCCGCGAGGCGCCGCTCGGTCAGCTCGTCGCTCAGGAGCTGGATGCGGATCAGGTTGATGGTCTGCCGGCGCTTGTCCAGCGCTGAGACCGCGGTGCTGGCGAGAAACTTCACGTCCTCCTCGGTGCGCTCGATCCGCCCGGTCACCACCACCGGCTCTCCCGACTTGATCACCCGCTGCGAGCGGCTCCACGGCTCGGAGAAGAAGGTGCACTCCACCGTGCCCGTGCCGTCCTCCAGCTGCACGAAGGCCATCTTGTCCCCGCGCTTGGTCTTCACCGTCTTGACCTCGGACGGCACCCCCACCAGCCGGACCTCCTTCTCCTCGTCCAGCTCGGCGAGGCGGTGGATCGGCACGCTCAGGAAGCGCTCCACGTCCTTGGTCCAGCTCTCCATGGGGTGGCCGGTGAGGTACAGGCCCAGCACCTCCTTCTCCAGCTGCAGCCTCTTGGTCTTGGGCCAGGGGGGGACATCAGGGAAGCGGAGGCGCTGCGCCACCGGCTGGGCCACCGCACCGAACAGCGACACCTGCCCGGAGAGCCTGTCGCGCTGAGACTTGAGCCCGACCTTCATCGCCGCCTCAATCCCCTCCAGCAGCGCCGCCCGCGACTCGCCGGTGAAGTCGAAGGCGCCCGCCTTCACCAGAGACTCCACCACCCGCCGGTTGACACGCCCGTAGTCAACCCTGTCGAAGAAGTCGAGCGGGTCTCGGAAGCGCCCGCCCGCCGCCTCGCGGGCCTCCAGGATCGCCTCCACCGCCCCGGTGCCCACGTTCTTCACCGCCGAGAGCCCGAAGCGGATCACGTCGCCGTCGGGCCGCTCACCGGGAGGCGGCACGTCGAAGCTGAGCTGCGACCTGTTGAGGCACACCGGCAGCACCCTGATCCCCGCCCTGCGGCAGTCCCCGATGTAGGCCAGCACCTTGTCGGTGTTCGCCGACTCGATGGTCATCAGGGCGGCCATGTACTCGGGGCGGTAGTGGGTCTTCAGCCACGCGGTCTGGTACGAGATGTAGCCGTAGGCCGCGGAGTGGGACTTGTTGAAGCCGTACTCCGCGAACTTGCGAAGCTGCTCGAAGATGTCGTGGGCCAGCGCTCCGTCGATGCCGTTGTCGATGGCGCCCGCGACGAAGAGGCTGGCCTGCTCCTGCATGATCTTGTCGTCTTTCTTCCCCATCGCCCGCCGCAGCAGGTCCGCGCCCCCCAGGGAGTATTTCGCCATCACCTGGGCGATCTGCATCACCTGTTCTTGGTAGACCACCGTGCCGTAGGTGCTCTTGAGGATCGGCTCCAGGATCGGGTGCGCGTAGGCCACCAGCTCCGGGTTGTGCTTTCGGAGCACGAAGTTGTCGGTAAATCCGGACTTCAGCGGCCCCGGACGGTACAGCGCCACCAGCGCGACGAGGTCGTCGAGGACGTTCGGCTTCAGGCGCCCGAGCAGCTCCCTCATGCCGCTGGACTCGAGCTGGAACACCCCCAGGGTGTCGCCCTCCTGCAGCAGGTGGTAGGTGGGCTCGTCGTCCTCGTCCACGTCCGCCATGTCGAGGGAGACGCCGTGGTTGCGCTCGATCATCGCCACCGCGTCGCGGATCTGGTCGAGGGTCTTCAGCCCCAGGAAGTCGAACTTGATCAGCCCGATCCCCTCCGCCGACTTCATCGCGTACTGCACCACCGGCCCGCCGTCAGCCGAGTCGCGGTACAGCGGCGCGTACTCCACCAGCGGCCGGTCTGCCACCACCACCCCCGCGGCGTGGACGCCGGTCTGCCGGATGGCGCCCTCTGCCATGGCGGCGAGGTCCCACAGGCGGCGGAAGCGGGGGTCGTTGGCCCGCATCACCCGCAGGGCCTCCACCTGCTCCAGCGCCTTGTCCAGGGTGATGTTCAGCTCGTCAGGGACCAGCTTGGCGTAGTAGTCCGCGTCCTGCGGACCGATCCCCAGCACGCGCGCCACGTCCCGGATCGCGGCCTTGGCCCGCAGGGTCCCGAAGGTGATGATCTGAGAGACGAGATCCGCGCCGTACTTGTCTCGGACGTGGACGATCGCCTCCTCACGGCGGTCCTGACAGAAGTCCACGTCGATGTCGGGCATGCTCACCCGCTCGGGGTTGAGGAAGCGCTCGAACAGCAGGTCAAATCGGATCGGGTCGATGTCGGTGATCCGCATCGCCCACGCCACCAGCGACCCCGCCGCGGAGCCGCGCCCGGGACCTACGGGGATGCCGTTGTCCTTGGACCAGTTGATGAATTCCGCCACGATCAGCAGGTAGGCGGGAAACTGCATCGACTTGATGGTGGCCAGCTCGATGTTGAGCCGCTCCTCGTACTCCGGATGGCGCTCCGCCTGGACCTTCTTCAGGCGGAGGGCGAGGCCCTCGCGGGCGTACCAGTCGAAGTAGCCGTCGAGGTTACCGGCCCCCTCGCGCCTGGGGGGTATGGCCTCGGTGGGGTCTGGGAGCCCGTAGGCCCGCGGCGGCGGGAAGGCCTGGTAGAAGAAGGCCCAGTTGGCGTCCGTGTCCGGCTGCACCCCGTCCACCGGCAGGTCCGGCGGGGTGCTGGAGGGGAAGTGGTAGTCCTCCGGTCGGTCCGCGAAGTACATCTTGAAGTGGACGCGCGCCGCGATCTCGGCGGTGCGCTGGATCGCGTCCTCGTCGTCGGGGAAGACCTCGCGCAGCTCCTCCTCGGATTTGAGATAGGCCTGGTCGGTGGGGACCACGATGCGGTCGGGGTCGTGGAGGGAGCGGCCGGTGGCGATGGCGGCGAGCAGCTCGTGCGAGACCGCGTCCTCCGGCCTCGCGTAGTGGACCGCGTTGGTGACCACGGTCTGCAGCCCCTCCTCCCGCGACAGCGCCCTCACCAGGTCGTTGATCTCCTCCTGCCCGTCGAGCCCCACGTCCTGCAGCTCAAGGTAGAGGTGATCGGGATCGAAGATCGCCGCCAGCTCCCGCACCCGCCGCAGCGCCTCCCCCCTGTCACCGCGCACCCCAGGCTCTCCCAGCACCCCGTGGATGCCCCCGGTCAGGACGATCAGGCCCTTGTGATGCGCTCGGAGCAGCTCCAGATCAACGCGGGGGCGGTAGTGGATCCCCTCAAAGATCGCCTGGGTGAGCAGGGCCGAGAGGTTGCGGTAGCCCTCGTCATCTTCGACCAGCACCTCGATCTGGTAGCTGCGGTCGGGCCAGCTGCCGCCCTCTCCCCGCTGCCCATGGGCGCCGTGGAAGAAGTCGCCCTTCCCTCCCCCCGGGCTGCCGGTCCCCACGCCCACCTGGTCGGGCAGGTGGGCCAGCCCCTCCGGCTGCACCACCAGCTCGGCGCCGATGATCGGCTTGATCCCCTTCCCCTTCCCCTCCTTGAAGAAGGTGAACGCCGCGAACAGGTTGGAGGTGTCGGTCAGCGCGACCGCGGTCTGCCCCAGCGCCGCGACCCCGGCGATGAGGTCCTTGGGGCTCATCGTCCCGTTGAGGATCGAGAACTGCGAGTGGACGTGAAGGTGAACAAAGGCCATGGCGCGCCGCCTCCGGAGGGCAGAGTAACGGCGCGCCGTCCCCCCCTGCACGCACCGATTCGTGCTAGAACGGCGCCCCCTGGGAGAATCCTTGCATCAGACGACCCTGACCCTTCCCCCCGCGCGGCGCGGCCTCCACGACATCACCCACCTCGTGCAGGAGGTGGTCCGCACCGCCAAGGTGGAGATGGGCCTGTGCCACGTGTTCCTCCAGCACACCTCCGCCTCGCTGGTGATCCAGGAGAACGCCGACCCGGACGTCCGACGCGACATGGAGACCTGGTTCGCGGGCGCGGTGCAGGACGGGGACCCCCGTTTCCACCACGTCCTAGAGGGGCCGGACGACATGTCAGCGCACCTGCGGGCCGCCCTCACCCAGCCCTCGCTCACCCTTCCGGTCGCCGCGGGAAAGCTGGCGCTCGGCACCTGGCAGGGGCTCTACCTGTTCGAGCACCGCACGGAGCCCCACAGGCGGAGGGTGGTGATCACCGTTCAGTGAGCGCGCTCCTGAGAGCGGCTTGAGCGCTCCAGCCTCCGGAACATGCTCGCCACCGAGAGGCGGTAGGCCGCCTCGTGGAGCTTGAGGAACTGCGCCGCGCCCCAGCCGGCGGTGAGCCCGCAGAGGAGCAACCCCGACAGGGCCAGGACGCTCGCCCACGGACCCGAGGCGAGGGCCCCAATCCCGATCACCACCGCCACCACGCCCAGCAGCTCCCCCGCGCCGCCCCACAGGAGCAGACGCCGCAACCTGTCGATAGCCTGCCGCAGGCGCCGCCCCGGGCGGGACTCCCCCTGCGGCCCCGAGGTGATCCGCCACGCGGAGAGCGGCCTCATCCGCGACAGGCACAGGGTCGCCGCCAGCAGCCTGGCGCCCTCGTGGACCCCCTCGTGCTCCAGCGCAGCCAGCGAGGGGGGCAGCGCCTCGCGGATCCGCCCCATTTTGGCCAGCGAGAGCGCCAGCAGGTAGTGTAGCTCCGGGTGGCCGGGGAAATGCCGGAGCCCCACCCGGCACATCGCCTCGGCCTCGTCGAGCTGCTCCAGCTCTACCGCCAGGCCCGCAGACACCACCCGCGCCGAGAGGTGCCAGGGCTGCTCCTTCACCAGCTCCCGCGCGAGGCGGAGCGCGTCGTCGTAGCGCCGCTGGTACACCAGCGAGGTGACCCAGTCCCACGGGGACTGCTGCGCCTTGCTCTGCGGGACCGGGCGCACCAGCGCGTCCACCTGATCCGCCCTCCCCGTCAGGATGAGCCCGCAGTCGGCGACGTGGCGGAAGGCGACCAGCTTCTCCTGCGCCCCCCCCACGATGCGCTGCCCCTGCAGGGCCACCACCGTGTCGACGAAGGCCTTGCGCTCCCCCTCGCTCTCCTGGGGATCCAGGCGGAACACGTCGAGGAACAGGCCGGCGTCGTCGTCATCCTGGAGCACATACCAGCGCGAGAGCGCGCCCCGCGCCTCCAGCAGCTCGACCCGCACCGTGAGGCGCCCGGGGCTGCCCAGGTTGCTGCGGAGGAAGGCGGCCACCTCGCCCACCAGGGTACCGAGGATCTCCTCAGGGTCCACCGCCCCCACCGCGGTACCCCAGCCGTAGGCCCGGTAGTAGGAGCGGCGGAGCTGGTCGATCCGCGCCTGGCAGTGGCTCGCCTCCTGCGCGGCCTGCTCCGGTTCCTGGAAGCGCAGCGAGGCCATGGAGATGCGCCGCTGGTAGAGGCGCACCGAGTCCTCGTAGGAGTAGAAGCGCACCGCGCCGTCCCGGCTCACGATCTCGACCGGAAACTCGACAATGTCGGCGTAGTTTTTGCTTCCGTCCACCTGTTCGTCTCGCGTGAGGGAGCTGTGCTGTGGGGGTCGACCCCAGGGCGCCGCTGCTTTAGCCTACCACGTCTGCAATAGGGCTGTGGTCGCGACCGTAGCAAGCGACAGCCCCGTGAGGATCCCCTGACACTCCGCCTGCAAGCGCCCGCGACCGACACGAACCGCCTGATCCGCCAGGCAGGGCGCGGCGATCCAGAGGCGCAGGCCTGGCTGGTGGAGCGCTGGAAGGGGCCGGTCTACCGCTACGCCCGCAGGATGCTCCAGAACGACCAGGACGCGGGAGACCTGACCCAGGAGGTGCTGGTCAAGGTGCTCAAGAGCCTGGACGCCTACGACCCCTCGCGCAACTTCAGCACCTGGGTGTTCTCGATCACCCGCAACGCGGCCATCGATCACTACCGCAAGCACCGGCGCCATGGGTGGGAGGAGCCGGGTGAGGTGGTGGAGCCCGGCCCCTCGCCCCTGCAGGAGGCCTCCCGCGCCCAAGAGGCCGCCAGGCTCCGCGCGGCCCTGGACCAGCTCGCGCCGATGTACCGCGAGGTGCTGGTGCTGCACCACTTTGAATTCCTCAAGTACCACGAGATCGCCGAGGCCCTCGACCTGCCCATGGGCACGGTGATGAACCGCATCTTCCGAGCGCGCGCCAAGCTGCGCGCCCTCTACGAGCAGGAGCAACCATGAGCGCTCACCTCTCCGACGTGCTCCTCACCCGCTTCGCGGCCGGTGAGCTGCCCGAAGGGCAGGCCTTGGACGCGGCCCTCCACCTCGACGACTGCCCGCAGTGCGCCAGGAGGCTCGCGGCGCTGGACCCGCTGACCGCGCTGCTGGCGTCCTGCCCGGACCCCCTCCCCCCGGAGGGGCTGAGCGAGCGGGTGTTCGAGGCGATGGCGCACCAGCCCTCCCGTCCCCTCGCAGAGCTGGGGGTGGGGGCCCTGCTCCTGCTGGGCGGCGCGGTCGCCCTCTCACTCCAGGCGCCCGCCGCGCGGCTGGTGCGGGCCAGCGTGCTGCTGGACACCCTGAGCGGGGTGGGAGTGCAGCTCTCGCACAGCGTGACCTCGTCCTCTGCGAGCCTGGCAGCCACCACCCTGATCGCCCTCGCCGCCTGTGCCGCGGTGGTGCGCGTCGTCGCGCCGGACGGGAGGTGGTCATGATCCTGCTGCTCGCGACCCTCGCCCTCGCTGAGCCGGGCGAGTCCCCAGTGGAGGACCCCATCGCCACCACCCAGCCGGCGCCAAGCGGCATCTCCCACGAGGAGCTCGCCGCGCTGCAACAGGAGCTGCGGGATCAGCGCGCGGAGCTCGACGCGCTGCGCGCGGTGCAGGCGCCCACCCCCTCCGTGGACCGGGTGGGCTTCGGCCAGGGCAGCGTGGTCCGCGCCGACGAGCGGGTGGAGGAGGTGACGGCCTTCGGAGGCGACGTCCACGTGCTCGGCGCGGTCTCTGGAGACGCCACCGCCTTCGGGGGCGACGTCATCGTGGAGCCCGGCGGCCAGGTGCTCGGCGACGCGGTCTCCTTCGGGGGCAAGGTGCGCGTCCTGCCCGGCGGCGACGTGCGGGGCGACAGGGTCTCGTTTGGCCGGTCTCCCCTCACCCCGGTGACCGCCAGCGGCTGGACCGCGGCGGTGTCCGAGCGGCTGATGCTCCTGCTCTCCTTCCTGGGGACAGGGGTGCTGACGGTGGGGCTGATGCCGTTGCGGGTCGCGCGCATCGCCAAGACCGTCGACAGCAGCCCGCTGCTCTCCCTCTTCGTGGGGGTGTTCGCCGCGGGGGCCCTGCTCCTCGCGTCGCTGCTCTTCGGCCTCACCCTGATCGGGCTCCCAGTGACGCTGTTTCTGATGGGCCTGCTGGGGCTCACCAGCTTCCTCGGCGCGGTGGGGATGGCCATCGCCTTGGGCGACAGGGTCCCCGCCCTGGCGAGGGCGGAGCGCAGGTGGATGTCCTTCCTGCTGGGAGGGGTGCTGCTTGGAATGGTGGCCTACCTCCCCTGGGTCGGCCCCATCGCCCTGCTCACCGCCGGGCTGCTGGGTCTGGGGGCCGCGATGAGCTCCCAGCTTGGGGGGCGGTAGCACCCACACGATCTGGGGCCTCACCCCATGGTCAAGGTCGGTCCGCCTGGCTCGGGGGGACGCGCTCGCTGCCTCTTCGCGAGGTGTGGAGTCACCGCAGACAGGGACCTCGGCCATCTGCGACGGATCGATCACCCGTCATGAGCCACCCCCGCGGTCGACGACCGTGAAGCGGAGCGCTTTGTTGTCCAAGCGGAGGCTGCGGCGCGTGAGCTCGTCGCACGCCGCTCGTAGTCGCTCGGCGTATTGCCCTATGTCTGCCCAGCGCGCCGGGTGCAGACGCTCCTTGAGCCGTCGGGTCAGGGGGACAGGTCCGGCGATGAGGAGGATGCAGCAGGCATGAACC
>JAFGVK010000093.1 GCA_016938035.1 Deltaproteobacteria bacterium
GGCATGGGGCCTCCTTGGCCCTAACCAGATCACAGACCCAACCCGCAGTCGATCCCTGCACCGAACTACTTGATCGGCGCTCTAGGGGGCCACATCCTCGTGCGCCGCGTCCCCCCCCCCGTGTTCGTGCCCCTCGTGCGCCGCGTCCACCTGCCCGTGTTCGTGCCCCTCGGGCTCCTCGTGCGCCGCGTCCGCCCCCCCGTGTTCGTGCGCCTCATGCGCCGCGTCCATCCCCCCGTGATCGTGCGCATCGTGCGCCGCGTCCACCTGCCCGTGTTCGTGCGCCTCGGGCTCCTCGTGCGCCGCGTCCACCCCCCCGTGCTCGTGCGCCTCGTGCGCCGCGTCCTCGTGGTCAGCGTGGTGGTGCTCGTGGCCGCTGTGGGCGCCGTGATCGTGCCCGCCGTGCCCGCCGTGGGTGTGGGGCAGGAAGCCGATCAGCACCAGGATCGCCAGTCCCGCCGCGAAGGACAGGAAGTGGACCGCCGCGGTCTTGGCGCGCCCCTCCTTCTTCACCTCGGGGATGAGGTCCGCGGCGGCGATATAGAGGAAGTTGCCCGCCCCAAAGGGGATCAGGAAGGTGACGTCAATATCTGACGAGACGTACCAGGCTGCCACCCCGCCGAGGGGAAAGGTCAGGGCGGAGAGGAAGTTGTAGAGGATCGCCTTCTTCGGGCTCCACCCGCCGTGGAGCAGCACCCCAAAGTCGCCCAGCTCCTGCGGGATCTCGTGGGCCACCGCCGCCAGCCAGGCGATCAGGCCCACGTGGAAGTCGATCAGGAAGGCGCCGCCCACCGCCAGCCCGCCCAGCAGGTTGTGGACCGTGTCGGCGATCAACAGCAGCCACGTCAGGGGGGCGTGGTGCTCGGAGGGCGGGTTGTGGCAGTGGTGCCAGTGGAGGAACTGCTCCAGGAGGAAGAAGAGCACGAAGCCCGCTGCCACCCAATAGAACACCACGTCCACCCGGTCCATCTCCGCGATGGCGGCGGGGATCAGGTGGAACAGCGCCCCTCCGATCAGCGACCCTGCGGCCAGGGCCACCGTGGGCTTGAGCGCCGCCTTGATCCAGGGCTCAGGGAACAGCAGCGTCACGGCGCCCACCATGGACACGAAGCCCATGAGGACGCCGAACAGTAGGATCCAGAAGAGTGTCGTCATGGCGCACCCGGTACTACGTTGTGTTCCAGGTGCAAGGCGTCCGACGAAACATGATCAGCGACTAGAGGTGCGCGCTACGGACCGCCCCCAGCAGCTCGCCCTCACCGCCCTTGGGGATCCACACCCTGTAGTCCAGCCCCGGGAACAGGTTGTCGCGCCGCTCCATCTCCGCGAGGCCGGCCTCGTCCACCGAGCCGGAAAGCACCTGCTCGTAGATCTGGTTGAACCTTGTAATATGCTCCCTGGTGCGCTTCTCCGCGTAGGGGACCGTGGTCTTCATGGTGATGATAAAGGCCCAGTCGCTCGACTGAGCGAGCAGCAGCTCGCGGCCGGCTTGGTTCAGCGCCCGCTCCACCAGCCCACCCGCGGCGGGGTACAGGGTGGCGAGCTCGATCATCCGCTCCTCAGCGAGGTGAAGGTGCGGGTAGATCCAGGCATTATCCTCGTTCAGCCACACCTTGAAGTATCCCTCGGCGCCCCAGCTGGAGAGCGCGGGGGTCACCTCCTGGTGAACGTCCTCGCGATCGAGGTAGCCGCTGGGGGTGATCAGCTCGATCTCGTCCTGATCGCCCGCGATCTTGCGGAACAGGTACTCTAGGAAGATCGGCCCCTCAAACCACCAGTGCCCGAACAACTCCGCGTCGTAAGGCACCGCGATGTGGGGCCTGACGCCGTACTTCTCGTGCAGGTGGCGGATCTGGAGCTGGCGGTTGAAGAGGAAGTTCCCCGCGTGGTCCATCGCCCGCTGCCTTGCCCACTCGGGGACATAGGGCTCCTTCTGGTGGAGGTCAACCTTGCCGGTGATGCGGTGAAACTTGAGGCCGATGTTTCGGCGCACACCGTCCGAGTGGAGCCATGGCGCCACCTCCTCGAAGGGGAGGTCGTAGCCGAGATCGCGGTAGAACTCGCGGTACATGGGATCGCCGGGGTAGCCCTCGTCGGCGCTCCACACCTGACGGGAGGTCTCCGGATCGCGCCCGAAGGCCGCCACCCCGCTGGGCGTGAGCACCGGGCGGTGCAGGCCAAAATGGGGGCGGGGCACCGCGTGCTCCACCCCGTGGCGCTCCATAAAGAAGAACTGGATCCCCGCGTCGGCGAGCAGCTCGTCCACGCCGGGCGAGTAGGCGCTCTCGGGCAGCCAGATGCCCCGCGGCTTCCGTCCGAAGTGCCGCTCGTAGCTCTGGACCGCCACCTCGATCTGCGCCCTGCGGCCGGTGTCGGTCGCCAGCAGAGGGAGGAAGCCGTGGGTGGCGCCGCAGGTGATGATCTCCAGTCTGCCGCGATCCTGGTACAGCTTGAACCGGTCGAGGAGCCGACGCTCCCACGCATCGAACAGCCGCACCGCCTCGGAGAGCTCCTGGTGGGCTGCCACGGCGGCGTCGTGGAACGGGGTCCCCCGCTTGGCATCTACCTGCAGCTTCGCCAGCTCGGCGAGGTGCGCGACCGTGACCGCGTAGCGCTCCTGCAGGAGGGGATCGGCCAGCATCTCGGCCAGCGGTGGGGTGACCGACATGGTGAGCCGGAAATCCACCGCGTCGTCCCAGAGGCGATCCATCATCCTGAGCAGCGGGATGTAGGTCTCGGTCATCGCCTCGAACAACCAGTCCTCTTCGAGGAACTCCGGGTACTCGGGGTGGCGCACGAAGGGGAGGTGCGCGTGAAGCATCAGGGTCAGGTAGCCCTTGGACATGGGAGACTCCGGGCCGCTAGCGGGAGGACGAGGGGAAGATCGAGGAGGAGCCGGGGAGATCGAGGGCCTCTGGCGCTGTCTCCTCGCGGGGCGCCGCGCGGGAGGTCTGCGACCCCAGCCCTGCCACTGGCGCCGCCAGCGGACTGGGCGTCACCGCCTGCGGGGCACCGAGCTCCGGGCCCCAAGCAGCCCCCCGAGGCGCCGCCTGTGCTTCGGCGTGCGCTCCCCGGAGCCGCCCGCCCGGAGCGGCGCCCAGCCCCTCCATGGTGGAGACCAGGCTGCGGGCGTTCGCCTGCGACAGCAGGCTCTGGCGCGGGGTGAGGTCACCCGCCTGCGCCCAGGTGGCCTGCCCCAGCGGCAGCGGGGTGGAGCGGGGCATGGCGAAGGTGATGATCACCTCGGCGTTACCTACCTCTCCGTGGCGCACCGGGCAGATGTAGACGGTCCCCCGCGCCTCAGGGCGGAGCCGGAGGAAGCCCTGCTGGTACGGCGTCTGGAAGCTGTGGAGCACCTCCCCGTCCGCCTCAGCGCGCACCTCCCACCGGTCGACCTGCTGGTGCAGATCCCAGTAGACGTAGAGCGTGTGCGGGTCCTGCACCATCACCCTGGCCCTGCGACCGGGGTAGCTCCAGGGAAGCTCGGGGCCGCGGTCGATGTAGACCTCCGCGGCGGACTGCTCTTGGGGTTGCTGCTGTGCCACTGCGCCACTCTCCTGACTCATGGACGACTCCCGTCTTGCGAAAGGTACGCACGGGAACGCCAGTCGTCGACTCTATATCCAGGATTCACCGACAGGACATGTTAGTAACTCACATTAGAGTTACGCCAAGCCCTCTGCGCCGGTTGACTGTAAAAACAGCCACAAGGCCGAGGTTGTAGACACGATTTCTGTATCCATCGCCCGCGAAAAAAGACACCATGACCCGGTCACCAATCTAGGAGTGTCCATGACCCCCCACGACATCCACGCGCTGGTCAAAGAGCACGAGATCCGCGTCATTCGCATCTTCTTCACCGACATCCTCGGCCGCCTGAAGGGGCTGAACATCCACGTGGACGAGCTGGACCGGGCCCTCGACGAGGGGATCAACTTCGACGGTTCGTCTGTCGAGGGCTTCGTGCGGATCGAAGAGTCGGATCTGACAGCCAGGCCTGATCCCGCATCGTTCAGGATTTTTCCCTTCGATCACGGGGGCACCCGCTCAGCGCTGATGATGTGCGATGTGCTCCGCGCGGACGGAACACCCCAGGCCTCTGATCCGCGACAGGTGCTCGCCAGGACCCTCGACCGGGCCAAGGCGATGGGCTTCGACGACTTCTTCGTCGGTCCAGAGCTGGAGTATTTCTACTTCGACTCGTCCAAGGCGCCGATCCCCCTCGACGAGGTCGGCTACTTCGACGTGCTCCCCCTCGACCGCACCGCAGACGCCCGCGAGGCCACCAGCGTCGCGCTCCAGTCGATGGGGATGCGCGTTGAGGCCACCCACCACGAGGTCGCGCCGAGCCAGCACGAGATCGACTTCCGCTACGGCGAGGCGATGAAGATGGCGGATCAGATGATGCTGGCCCGCCTGGTCATCAAGGAGGTGGCGCGTCGCCACGGCCTGTACGCCACCTTCATGCCCAAGCCGATCAAGGGCGAGAACGGCTCGGGGATGCACGTCCACCAGTCCCTCTTCAAGGGCGGCCTCAACGCCTTCTACGACGGTTCGGATGCCTACGGCCTCTCCGCCGTCGGCAGGGGCTACACCGCAGGTCTGCTCGATCACGCGCGTGAGCTGACCGCCGTCACCAACCAGTACGTCAACTCCTACAAGCGGCTGGTACCAGGGTACGAGGCGCCGGTCTACGTGAGCTGGGGGCGGCGCAACCGCTCCACCCTGGTGCGCGTACCGGCCTTCAAGGAGACCGCAAACGGGCGGTCGTGCCGGGTGGAGTACCGGGCGCCGGACCCCGCCGCCAACCCCTACCTCGCCTTCGCGGTGATGCTCGGCGCGGGGCTGGACGGCATCGAGAGGGAGCTGACGCTCCGGCCCCCCGAGGAGGCCAACATCTTCCACATGAGCGCCTCTGAGAAGGCCGAGCGCGGCATCTCCTCGCTCCCTGGCTCGCTGAACGAGGCCACGAACACCGCCGAGGGCTCTGCCTTCCTCGCCGAGGTGCTGGGGGCCGATCTGTTCGACAAGTTCATCGCGAACAAGCGCGCCGAGTGGGATGAGTACCGCACCCAGGTGACCGACTTCGAGATCCAGCGCTACCTGCCCATCCTGTAGGGGCTGCGCGGCCCCGAGGCCTTGATCATCGCCTCGCCCAGGTGGTCCTTTGGGGGGAGCCTCCGGCACGGATTTGCGCCCGATCACGCAGGGGGAGAGGGGGCGGCAAGCCCCCAGCAGCGGGATGGGGGGGGCGACGCAGTCCCCGACCCCAGCGGGGGATACCTAGGAGGGCGGAGCCCCCTCGGTGGCCGCCATCAGGCCGTCGGTAATTTGGATCTCATCGCGCAGGCAGCACCCTCTCCCGCCGCCAGCACGGCAAGCGGTGAGCAGACCTTGGGCCGAACGACGTTCATGGCCGGCGCCGAGGGCCTCCGTCCCCCTCCGGGGACGGAGGCCCTTCTGTACCATGTAGTCCAGATTGCACAGCGCAGCGTATGACGTTGTCATACCCCCGGGCGCCCAGCTACGCTCCGTTCATCGCCTGGGAGCCCGCCATGGATCACGCCGCCGTGTCTGAAGAGAGTCGCCTCGCCCACCTCCCCATCACCCTGTTCGGCTCGGTGATGGGCTTCGCCGGCCTCGCCATCGCGGTGGGGCGCTTCGAGCACGTCCTCCACACCGGGACCGCCCTGGGGCAGCCGCTCATGTGGGCGGTGGCGGGGTGGTTCTCCGCGCTCTCCCTCGCCTATGGCGCCAAGACCCTGCTCCACCCCCACCACATGCTGGAGGAGCTCGCCAACCCGGTCCGGGTCAACTTCTTCCCCGCGATCACCATCTCGCTGCTGCTCCTCTCGATCGGCTTCCTGGAGAGCCACCCCGTCACGTCACAGTGGCTGTGGAGCGCCGGCGCCCTCGGCCACCTCGGCTTCACCCTCTACGTGCTGCGCCGCTGGGTGATGCAGGACCAGAAGCTCGCCGCCTTCAACCCCGCCTGGTTCATCCCGGTGGTGGGGACGCTGCTGGTGCCGGTGGCGGGCGTCGCCCACGCCCCGGCCCAGGTGAGCTGGTTCTTCTTCTCGACCGGCATCGTGCTGTGGATCGTGCTGTTCACCATCGTGATGAACCGCCTGATCTTCCACGGCCCGATGCCCGGCAAGCTGCTCCCCACCCTGTTCATCATGATGGCCCCCCCCGCCGTGGCCTTCATCGCCTGGGTCAAGCTCACCGGCGGGCTCGACGCCTTCGGGCACGTGCTGTACAGCTTCGCCCTGTTCTCGGCCCTGATGCTCCTGGCGATGGCCAAAGACTTCCTTCGCCTGTCCTTCTTCATGTCCTGGTGGGCCTTCACCTTCCCCCTCGCGGCGCTGCTCATCTCCACCCTGCTGATGCACCACCTGGAGCCCACCGGCTTCACCCTGGCCCTCGCGTGGGCGCTGCTCCCGGCGGTGGTCGCCCTGGTGGGCATGGTGGCCCTGCGGACCGGGATCGCCGCCAGCCGGGGCGAGGTGTGCGTCCCCGAGTAGCGGCGCCCGCGGCGCCCGGGGTAGGCTGTCGCCATGCCTCGCCCAACGGACACCGCCAGCCTGATCCGCCGCCGCATGGGACGCGCCGGGATCGGGCTAGCCTTCCACGGCGCGCTGCTGATGGGCAGCGCCTGGACCCTCGCCTAGCCCGCCGCATGGGCCTTCCTGGCGCTGTCCGCCCTCAACAGCCTCGTCGCGAGCACCCTCCTGGCGCGGCGACCCCCCGCGCTCCTCGCCGAGCGACGCAGCCCGGGAGGGGTCGGGACCGCCCGCGACCGGCAGCTCGCCGCCCCCGCGGCCCTTCTCAGCCTCACAGTGCCCCTCCTCGCCGGGCTGGATGTGGGCTGGCTGCACCTGGCCCCCGTGGGGGGCGCGGTCTCTGCTCTCGGCTTCGCCGGGCTGGTCGCCTCGATGGCCCTCAACGACTGGACCATGGCCACCAACCCCTTCCTCTCCACGGTGGTGCGGGTGCAGACCGAGCGCGGGCACCGGGTGGTGGACACCGGCCCCTATGCCCTGGTACGCCACCCCATGTATCTGGCGGGCCTCGTCGGCACCCTCGCGCTCCCCCCCGCCCTGGGGACGCTGCTGCCGCTCCCGGCGAGCCTCGCCCTCGCCGCGGTGCTGGTGCTGCGCACCGCGCACGAGGACGAGCACCTCTGCGAGGAGCTGGCGGGCTACCCAGCCTACGCGGGCCGGGTGAAGCGCAGACTGCTGCCTGGCCTTTGGTAGGCCGCGCAGCCCCCTGCTACCGAGTCATGAAGCTCTGCAGCGTCCTCGTCATGTACCAGTGGTCCCAGGTGCCAGCCATCTCGCGCACCGAGTGCATGGCGTACTGCGGGTTGCCCACGTCGACCGCGAGAATGCCCAGCTGAGTGGCGACCATGCTGCCGATGGTTCCTCCAGAGCGCACGTCGGAGCGGTTGACAAAGCGCTGCACCGGCACCGAGACCCGCTTGGCTGCCCGCTCAAAGAGGGCTGCGCCGTAGCCATCGGTAGCGTAGGCCCCCCCCGCGTGCGACTTGATCACCGGTCCCCCGTTGAGCACCGGCGCGTGATCCGGCTCCGCCTTGCCGGGGTAGCCAGGGTGGATGCCGTGCGCGTTGTCCGCCGACACCAGCGAGGACTGCGCCAGCGCCCGGTAGTGCCCCTCGCGATCATCGCCCAGCGAGGCGCCGATCCGCTCCAGCACCGAGGGCAGGAACCAGGACTGGGCGCCCTGTGGGGTTCGCGATCCCACCTCCTCCGCGTCAAAGCAGGCCACCACCCTGGTCCAGGAGCTGTTGGCCGCGGCGGTCTCCGCGAGGGCGGTCACCGCCGCGTGGCACATCGCAAGGTCATCCAGCCTGCCCGAGTGGATAAACTCCTGCGAAACCCCAGAGTAGGACGGCGCCTGTGTGTCGTAGAGGAACAGGTCGTAGTCCAGGATCCGCTCGGTGTCCACGTCCAGCGCCTGAGCGAGGAGCCAGCGGAGCGCCCCCTCCTCCGGCAGGCCATCGCTCACCGACCCGAGCACCACCCGCAGCTCGGTCTGAGGGTTCAGCTTGAGGCCGCCGTCGTTGGCCTCGCGGTTCTGGTGGATGGCGAGGTTGGGCAGGCTCAACAGGCCGTGGCTCGACCTGTAGAGGCGCGTCTCGACCCTGCCGTCCTCACCCAGGAGGAACACCCTCCCTGCGAGGCCCAGATCCCTGTCGGTCCAGGTAGCGATCAGCGGGCCGCCGTACACCTCCACCCCCAGGTGCACCAGGCCCTGGCTCACCCGCTCGGGGTTGGGCTTGATCTTGAAGCCGGGGGAGTCGGTGTGGGCGCCGACGATGCGGAACCCCGCCTCTGCGGGGCTGAGGTCTCCCACCACGAAGGCGATCAGGGCCGTGTCGTGCCGCTTGACGTAGTAGGGCAGGCCGTGCCGAAGCTCAAAGGGCCGGGCCTCAGAGAGCTCGGTGAAGCCCACCTCGCGGAGGGTGTGCTCCATCTCGGCCACGGCGAAGGCGTTGACCGGGCTGGCGTTGAGAAACGCGAGCAGGTCATCGGCCAAGGTGCGCGCGTCGGCGCGGGTGCGGGGATCGCTGATCGTTGCGGGGCTGTAGGCCAAGGGTTCCTCCCGGTCAAAACTACGGGACGAAGCCTTGTCTGGCTAACTCGCCAGCTCGCCTCGCCCCGCCTCTTCGCTGCGGATGTACTTCTTCAGGACGATGATACCAACTGGGGCGATCATCGCCATCAGCGCGATGATGAGCCACATGGTCCCGGAGTCCCGCGGCCCCTCGGCCGGGCAATAGGCCTGCAGCAGGCGGCCGGACATGATGCCCACCACGAACTTGGCGACGAAATACGGGAGCAGCGACAGGGCCATGTAGGAGCCCACCTGTCCCTCTGGAGCGATGGAGGCGGTGTACTCGTAGAGGCGGGGCGACCAGATCGCCTCACCGATCGAGAACAGGATCACGAACAGGGTGATCGAGACGTAGAGGGGGTTCACCGCCACGGCGGGGTCGAGCCCAAGCCAGCTGTGGGCGATGAGGTGGCCCACCGTGCCCTGCGCCAGCCCATCGAACCACGCGGCGGGCATCGCCAAGAAGAACACCGATGAGGACGCGATCACCGTCCCCACAGCGATCATGGCGTAGGAGGTCACCCTGGAGCTGAGGACGCCCACGATCGGAACCAAAACGATGATGATGGCCGGGTTGAGCACGCTCCAGAGCTGCCCCACGGGCGCCCCGGCGCCCAGCTCGCGGATGCCGTATTTCGGGAAGGTGGCGTGCATGTGGTAGAAGACCACCTTCACGAAGACCAGCAGGGTGAGGAACAGCAGGAAGCGAAAGAACGCAGGTTGTTTCCACACACCCACGAAGGTCTTGACCGTGTCCTGCAGCGTGTCACGCATCGTCCACAGGGTCGCCTGGACGAAGGTGGCGTCGCCGTACTTCTTCTCGCGGGCGGTGATCGTCACCCCCTCCTCAGTCATCTCCACCCCGTCGCGGAGGAAGAAGTACGTCAGGAGCAGGCCGGGGATCGCGCTCAGGAAGGAGAGGAGGAGCAGCACCTGGTAGGTGGACAGATCCCCGAAGAACGGGACCGCGGTGGTACCGGTCTCACCGAGCTCCTTGCGGAGCACGTCGAACAGCCACCCCGCGATCAGGAAGCCCACGTTCATCAGCACGTAGAAGAGGCTGAAGGCGGTGGAGCGCTGCCGCACGTTGGAGAACATCTTCACCCCGGCGCTCATCACCGGGACCATAAAGGCCTCTCCTACCGCGGTGATCACCAGCCCAAAGGGGATGGCGATCCACACCGAGGTGGAGTCGAAGAGGAAGAAGCGGCTGAAGACGATGAGCACGAAGCCGGCGAGGAAGGAGCGGCGGATGCCGACCGCGTCCACCAGGGAGCCCACCAGCAGGGTGACCAGGGTGATGATGCTAGACCACACCGCATACATGTCACCGGCGTGGGCGTCCGAGAAGCCCAGGTCCGAGGACAACCACAGTGTGAGGGTGGTGCTCATCAGGCCGTAGGAGATGATCGCCATGACCTTCGCGGCGTAGATCACCCACAGCTCGCGCGGGGCATCCCGGAGTACTAGGAATTTCTCCAGGGTGTCCTTGATCCAGCTCATTCGGGCTCCTGTGTCGGGGGAATTCGGGCCAATATGTCCGGTTCCACCCGCACCGTCAATCGACCAGAGCCACGTCGGCCCCTCCCCCCCGCGCGGCCCGCACCCACCGCGCCCGCGGACCGCGCGCAGGTCGCGGTCCGTCGCAGCGGGCAGTCTGCAGCTGGCAACCACTACGAATGCAGCAATTACCTATATTTTGATCTGCGCCTTGAGATCTTACCTCAACGGCTTGGGTCGGAGCGCCCTCTCGATGGGGAGCCCTGTTCACCTCTCCGAGGGGCTCCAGGCCCGGAGGATCCGCCCACAAGTTCCGGATCGCTGGCCCCAGGGCGCCGAGGACCTCGTCGGCCGCTCGCTGTGGACGGCTGGGTCCGTCGCGAACGCAGATTCGCTGCCTTCCGTCTTCCTAGCCCTCGGCGCGCTGGACCTCAGCGCTCCACCCGTGGGAGCGCCGATACCAGACCTGCGATTTTACTATACTGCCCGTTCCACCGCGGCAATGGTTGACTAGCAGAAAAACGGTAGTCGACATACCGACATACCGCGGGCTATGCTCTGGGCGCCACCAAGGAGGCCCCGTGGGACACTGGAGCATTTACACGCAGCAGAAGGCGAAGGGCGCATACCATCAGCTCGCACGCCGGCACAACGGACGCCGTGAGGTGTTCACGCTGGGCTACCTCAGTGACGCCCAGCTCGCGCGACTGGCGAGCACGCTTGAGGCCCGTGCTGTGGCCCTCGCACGCAACACCAAGGAGGAGACGCAGTACACCGTCCGGCGCCTCCTTGCCTCCGCCGACGCCGACGCCGCGCGCAACGCAGACCAGCCCACAGGCAGTACCCCGACGCTCACCCTCGCCGCTGCGGAGGAGATGCGACGCCTTGCAGCCGCGTCACCCACCGCGGGACCGCCGACTCTGGAGGAGTTCGTGCGCGGCGAGTGGTGGCCGCAGAGGCTGGTAGATGCCCAGGACCGCACCACCCGCGAACGCACCCTGCGGAAGGCCGCCCCTCTCTGGCGCGTGATCTTCTCGCGCTTCGGATCGTGGCAGCTCAAGAGCCTCACAGCGGCCGAATGGTTGAAGTTCCTCAACGGCAGGTCTGACACCTGGTCCCCGCCCACGAAGCACAAGGCGCAACACCTCCTACGTCGGGCTCTGGAGCACGCCGTCATCCTTGGGCACATCAAGGAGGTCCCAACCTTCAGACCGATCCAGGGCTCCTCCTCAACCCGCCGCCCCCGAATCACGTTGACCGCCCCAGAGGTCACGCGCCTGATCGAGCACGCAGCAGGCGCGATGCACGCTTGTCTCTTCGCCGTCGCATTTGGACAGGGGTTGCGCCCAGCCGAAGCACCACGAATCCGCTGGGAAGATATCGACCTTGAGGGTCACCGACTTCTGATCCGCGGGACCAAAACCGCAAAGTCGAAGGCGTGGATCCCACTCCTGCCGGGTCCAGAGCGCGCCCTGCTCAAGTTCCGAGAGCAGCTCGGCGGGAAGCCCAAGGGACACATTTTCACTTGGGATGGGAAGCCGATCACCAACCGATGGAGCGGGGCGCTCTCGGAGTCCGCGAAGCGCGCCGAGCTGTTTGAGCCAGCCCAGCGCGCCGGGATCGACACGTCCGACGGCAACACGCACATCACGCCGTACTCGGCCCGGTACACGTTCGCAACGCTCGCGGGGTCGACCATGCCCCCGATGCTCGCGCGGGCGGTCCTTCGCCACTCGCAGTCCAGCCGGACGCTGGAAGCAGTCTATGAGCAGATCAGTGTTGAGCAGGCTGCGTCCCAGCTCCGCGGCACGGACCTCTTCATGCTGCCCGGTGAGGCGCCCGCAACCCCGACCAAGGCTCCAAGCCCCGCCACGCCGCAAGCTGACCTCCACGCCCTGATCGCGGCCGCGGGTGGTGTCGACGCCCTGAGGGCTGTTCTCGCAGGACTCGCCGAGGAGGCGTAGAGCTCCCTGGTCGAGCAACTAGCAGCCGCGAGTAGGGGGGACTCCAGGGTGGGGCTGAGGGTGGGGCTGGGGTGGACCTGACCCAGCCCCACCCTCCAAAACACCCTCCCAGACCGCCCCAAGACCGCTAGGGGGTCTATGGGGGGGGGTGGGGCTACCCTTGCCCCACCCTAGCCCCACCCCGACCACACCCTGGCATTGTTTCGTCTCTCCCTTGAATATGGGGTGATAGGTAACCGTTCAGCCCCCCCCCTTGCGCTCTGCCCAGCTCGCCTACGCGATGTCGAAGTAGGGCTTGTGGGTCGGACCCCGGATCCGCTTCCAGTTCCACGGCAGCAGGTCCTGCGCGACCAGTCCTCGCTCGGAGACAGCCAGCAGGACATCGGCCAGCCAGTCCTCGGGGTTCACGCCGTGCAGCTGACAGCTGGAGAGCAGCGACAGCAGCTCGGCGTAGCGCTGGGCCGCGTCGTCGTGGCCCGCGAACAGCGAGTTCTTCCGCATCAGCGCCACGA
>JAFGVK010000094.1 GCA_016938035.1 Deltaproteobacteria bacterium
GGCATGGGGCCTCCTTGGCCCTAACCAGATCACAGACCCAACCCGCAGTCGATCCCTGCACCGAACTACTTGATCGGCGCTCTAGGGCCCGTAGAACCACGCCTCGGTGGGCTCCAGCGCGCCGATCTCCCAGCTCTTGTAGGCCTGGAAGCCAGAAGAGGTGCTGCTGAAGGTGGCCCCCACCAGCGCGCCGGCCCCGGTCAACCACCCTGGCCCCCGGTCGTAGAACGGCGCGCTGCTGCTGGTGTGATAGGAGCTCGCCACGTCCCAGCCAGGCCCCCCCGCGGGCGCCCAGCCCGCCGCCATGACCAGGTGGGTGGGGAGGAAGGCGGAGGACTGCACCGGGCAGTCCCCTTCGATCCAGAACCCCGACCTGAGCACCGCGCCCAGGCCGTGGTCCATCGCCCCATCGGTGCTGGCGCTGCGCTCACTGAAGCTCGCCGTGGCGTAGCCAAAGGCGCAGGCCACGGGGGCCTCGGCGGTCTCCCAGCTCAGCGGCCCGGGGAGCAGCTCGACGACCCCCTCGATCTCGCGGGCGGTCCCCTCCATCACGCGGGTCCACCCCGCGCCTGAGCTGCCGCGCCACACCCTGTAGTCCTGGAGGTTGGTGAGCGTGCCCCCCTGCACCTGGGCGCGGAGCTGCCCGTTGAACACGCAGTCGCCCTCGCCCCAGCAGTCATCGTCGTCGCAGTCGGTCAGGCCGTCCCCGTCACCGTCTAGCGCGTCCGCGCAGTCGGCCTCGTAGCAGGTCACGTCCAGCACGCAGTCCGCGTCCTCGCAGTCGGCCAGCCCGTCCCCGTCGTTGTCCACCCCGTCCGAACACTCGGACTCCAGACAGGCGGCGTCCGCCGCGCAGTCATCGTCGTCGCAGTCGGTCAGGCCGTCCCCGTCACCGTCCAGCGCGTCCGCGCAGTCCAGCTCGACGCAGGCGGGATCCTGGGCGCAGTCCGGGTCCTCGCAGTCCGCGATCCCGTCCTCGTCGTTGTCTACCCCGTCAGCACAGTCCTCGACCGGCGGCGGGCACTCCTCGTCCACCTGCGTGTCGCAGTTGTTGTCGATCCCGTCGCAGGCCTCCTCCGCGGCGGGGAACACGGAGGCGTCCCCGTCGTCGCAGTCGGTCTGGTCCGCGGAGTATCCCTCGGGCAGCGCGCAGCGCACCACGAACACCAGGGCGTCCCCGTAGCTGTCGCCATCCGCGTCTGCGAAGTAGGTGTCGCCGTTGACGGGGTCTACGTCCACCTCGCCGTCGCAGTCGTTGTCCACCTCGTCACACAGCTCAGCCGCCGCCGGGTGGATCGCGGGATCATCGTCAGCGCAGTCCCCCTCGTCACCGACGTAGCCCTCTGGCTGTGCGCAGCGCACCACCGCCTGCGCCCCGTCGCCGAAGCCGTCACCGTCCCCGTCCGCGAAGAAGGTCACCCCGTCGACAGGATCGAGATCCACCTCTCCGTCGCAGTCGTTGTCCACCCCGTCGCACCGCTCAGCCGCCCCGGGAAAGACCTCCGCGTCGTCGACGGCGCAGTCGCCATCCTCCGCGGCGTAGCCCGCGGGCAACGCGCAGGCGATGGCGGTGAGGGCCGCGTCTCCGTAGTGGTCCCCGTCGAGGTCGAGGTACCAGGTGTCGCCGTCGGTGGGATCCACGTCCACTGTGCCGTCGCAGTCGTTGTCCTCCCCATCACACCGCTCCAGCGCGTCCGGCGAGATCGCCCTGTCGCCGTCGTCACAGTCCCCCGCGCGCGCGACGTAGCCAGCGGGCAGCGCGCAGCGGATCAGCCGGTCAGCGCCGTCGCCGTAGCCATCCCCGTCCGCGTCGCGGAAGTAGGGCTCGCCGTCGACGGCGTCGAGGTCCACCCCGCCGTCACAGTCGTTGTCCACCCCGTCGCACACCTCCTCCGCCCCAGGGAAGATGTCCCCGTCTGTGTCGTCGCAGTCGCTGCCGCCGTCCGCGACCGCCAGGTAGCCGTCTCCGTCCACGTCGAGGGCGCCCGCGCAGCCCTCGTCCACCCACCCGTCGCAGTCATTGTCGATCCCGTCGCACAGGTCTGGGACCCCTGGGCTGAAGGCGGCGTCGCCGTCGTCACAGTCGCCCCCCCTGCCGGCATAGCCCCCAGGGGCAGCGCAGGCGTTGACCACCTGCTCGCTGTCGCCGAAGCCGTCCGCGTCCGCGTCGCGGAAGAAGTCGCGCCCGTTGACAGGGGCCTCGTCCACCGCCCCGTCGCAGTTGTTGTCCACCCCGTCGCACCGCTCCTCAGCGTCGGGATGGATCGCCGCGTCCGCGTCGTCGCAGTCCTCTCCGCCGTCCGCCGCAGCGACGTAGCCGTCCCGATCCGCGTCGGACGGGAGGTCGTCGTCCACGACATCGGTGTCTTCCTCGCCAGTGTCCGGATCTGGTTTGGGGCACCCGACCAGCGTGCCCGCGAGCACCAGCCAAGCCAACGTGTGCGCTCTCATCAGCACTTCCCTTTTGGTTCGCCTGGGTATGTCACGGTCGCTCGCACTTCACAAGGGGAAACCGGTCCATCCACGTGGTGCTACCTTCTCCCCTGTCAGTTGGGCGCTGTCGACCGTGGCTTGACCCCACGCACCCGCCCGTCTTCGGGGCGCGACGCCACCCCGCGGGTCCTCAGGCCCCCACCCGCTGCCCTGTCTCCGCGGCGCGCGCTCGCCGCGAGGTGCCGGGAGAGGGGTCGGTGCGCCAGAACACCTGCGCGGACCGCACGACAGCGCCTCAGACCCACTCGGGCCCGCCCTCGGAGGGGGCGCGCCCCTTGAACCACAGGCGCACCACCGCGCCCTCGCGGAAGGCCACCGTCCCCAGCCCAGCCACCTCGTCGGGGAGCCCCGCGCAGAGGGCCCGCAGCGCCAACCCGAGCCGCTCAGCGTCCAGGGCCTCCACCCCGTCCAGGAGCAGCTCCAGCCCCTCCCGCCCCTCGGTGTCCGCCACCGGGCGCGCCAGGCCGTAGCCCTCCAGCCGGACGCTGGCCCCGCGCTCACAGCCCTCCGCGGCCCGATAGAGCAGCGCCTCCAGCGCCAGGTCTCGCGGCCCCTTCTCGCGGGGGTGGACCCTGTGGAGGCGATCCCGGCTCTCCAGCCCATCGCGGACCCGCAGAAAGCACACCCTGCCCCCGTCGAACCACGCCGGGTCGCCCTGCCGCCAGACCTCTCCCAGCCCCGCCGGCTCGCCGGGCACCACCCGCACCGCCCCCACCCCGGGCAGGGCCGCGAGGGCGTCCTCCAGCCCCTCCAGCGACGCCGAGGCGGGCGCCACCCACGCGGGCGCGAAGGCCCAGCCCTCCCCCCACCGCAGCCACCTGGGAGGAGCGCCGTGCAGCCCGTAGCGCTCGGCCAGACGCAGGGCCCCCTCCACCGCCAGATCGTGATGCTCGGGGCCCGCCGGCACCAGCTGCACCTCCAGCTCCTCGACCATCCCGTCCAGGTGGTGGCGCCAGGCACCGGCGCGCTGCCCGGGCAGCACCGCCTCATCCCCTGGGAGCGCCTGAGCCGCGGGGGCCACCAGCCACAGGGTGAAGCCCAACCCCGCCCTAGTGTCCCACAGAAGATCGGGCGCCAGGCGGATCAGCGGGTCCTCAGCCCTGGCGCGGATCACCGACGCCAGCGCCGCCAGCGCCCCCTCTCGGAGCCGCTGAAGCTGGTCCCCCTCCAGCGCCTCCAGCGCCGCGTCCGGCACCCCGAGCTGCACCCCGAAGCGGCCAGTCGCCCGGTCCACCACCGCCTCTACCTCGCCTCCGATCCCCAGGCGCGGGTCCACCGCCTGCAGCGCGTGCGCCAGCTCCATCCCCAGCGCCCTGGTGGCCTCGTCGCCTGGGCTCCGGCGCCACTCAGGCTCCAGCACCCCGCCGTGGTCGGCATCGAAGTAGAGGCGCGCCTCCAGCCCGCCGCCCTGGAGCACCTCCGCCACCCGCTGCCCCTGATCCTCGCAGGCGCGCACCCCTGGGCGGGGTCCCGGCGCCAGGATCGCCTCCGGAAAGGCGGCGCGGACCTGCTCCCAGCGCTCCGCCCCCAGCCCGGGGAGCTCCACCCTGAGCTGCCAGAGCTCGTCTCCCCACGGGGCGATCGCCTCGGCCTGCGGCAGCGCCCCGAAGCGCTCCTCCAGGGCGGCGACGCGCTCCTCCAGCGCGCCCTGGTCTTCGCCGAGGAGGGTGAGCACCGGCCAGCCGGAGGCGAGGGCCGCCGCGGCCTGGAGCGAGGCGAGGGGGTGTTCAGCGGGCAGCAAGGGACCTCCAGAGGTGGCTCCCCCCTTTGGCCGGAGCGCACCGACCGCGCAAGCCCAGAACGGCGGATGCGACCCGTCCCGCGAGGCGGTAGAATGACCCACCCCATTTGGAGGACCAACGCGATGTCCGGACTGCTGATCCTGCCGACCCTGCTCTTCGCCCTCGCCGGCTGCGACGCTGGCACCTCCTGTGGAGACGCTCCGAAGCTCTCGGACGGCGACGACACCCTGGTGGGCACCGAGGAGGCGGACGCGTTCTACGGCGGGCTCGGCGACGACGACCTCTCGGGCATGGAGGGGGACGACGTGCTCCTCGGAGACGCCGGCGACGACACCCTCAGGGGGGGGGACGATCAGGACGAGCTCTACGGCGGCGACGGGATCGACACGCTCCTGGGCGAGGCGGGTGACGATCTGCTGATGGGCGGGGAGGGCGACGACGTGCTCGACGGAGGACAGGGCGACGACACCCTCTTCGGGGGCGTGGGCGACGACGACCTCGCCGGCAGAGACGGGCAGGACGCGCTGTACGGGGACTCGGGCGACGACGTGCTCAAGGGCGCGGAGGGCGACGACGTGCTCGACGGAGGACAGGGCGACGACACCCTCTTCGGGGGCGTGGGCGACGACACCCTAAGGGGGGGGGCGGGCGCGGACAGCCTCGCGGGGGGCGAGGGCGACGACGAGCTGTACGGCGACGACGATGACGACGAGCTCGCCGGCGGGGACGGCGAGGACCTGCTCTTCGGGGGGGACGGCCTGGACACCCTCGACGGCGGCCAGGGGGTCGACCTGCTGTACGGCGGCGCGGGGCGCGACACCTTCGCGGCCTCCACCCTCTGCGGGGAGGAGGACCTGGTCCTGGACTTCGACCCGGTCTACGATCTCGTCTCCTTCGAGCCGGGCATCACCGAGGACCAGGTGTGGACGATGTTCATCAGCGGCGACGTGAAGATCGCCGTGGGAGACGCCTTCTGCACCGTGATGGTGGTGCTCAACACCAGCAGCGCGGATTGGTCTTCCGACAACATGGTCTTTACTGAGGCATCAGAGTAAAGGGCCGCAACGACCGGGTCTCCGCTGCGGAGGCCCACCTGATCGCCGCCCCACGCGGCCCTGGAGTCTCCATGTCCCTTCGCGCCCTCGCCCTGCTGCCCCTCCTCGCCGCCTGCGGTGAGGAGAAGGACACCACCGACACCTCCGTCAACACCCCTGACCCCGTCTGCACCGAGCAGACCGAGGTGGGGTGCGTGGACGACCTGATCCTCGACCTGTCGCTCCACGACGACAAGGTGAGCGATGACCTGGTGGCGACCTCGTCGGTCGACGGGGTGTTCGTCACCACCGTCGACGCCACCGCGGGCGGGATGAACGCCGCGTCCAGCAACCCCTGGGTCTACGTCAAGTTCACCCAGGAGGGCGCGGTGCGCGTGGACATCGACGACGAGACGGCGCTGGAGTCGATGGACTGGGACCTCGCCGCCAGGCGCTACATCATCCGGGTCAACGGCGGCTCGTCGGGGCCCTCCTGCGTGGCCGCCGCCGCCCTCCCCGGCGAGACCTTCGGCGCGGTCACCACCCCGGTGAGCGACAGCCTCCCGTGGCAGAGCGACGCCTTCTACAACAGCGAGTGCGCCATGCTAGAGGACGGCTCCGGCCTCCCCGGCAGCTTCCCCACCGCCCTCGGCGCCTGGTGGGGCTACGTCTCCTGCGTGGAGACCACCCTCACCCCGTTCTACCTGCGCCTCGCCGACGGCAAGACGATCGAGCTGCTCATCGAGGCCTACTACGAGGAGGGTCAGGGCGGGTGCAACAGCAGCGGTAACCCCGGCTCTAACGGTGGAATGTTCACCTGGCGCTGGCAGTGGGTGGAGGCGTGATCAGCCCCCTGCTGCTCCTCCTCACCGGCACCTCCCTCGCGGTGCGTCCCACTGAGGGCGGCATGTTCTCCTTCGACGACGCCGACGTCGTCGCGTCATGGGAGGAGCCCGGCGGGGTGGTGCGGGTGCACTACTCGGTGGAGGGTCCCAACGTGGTGCGCGCTGGCGACGCGGACCAGGACGGGGTCCCCGATTTCGCCCAGGACGTGGCGATCACCGCGGCGGAGGTGATCGACTTCTACTCCGACACGGTCGGCCTGCGGCGCCCCCTGTCAGAGGATCAGGTGGGGCTCTCGGCCCTGGGCGGCAGCTACGCCTTCGACTTCTACCTAGTGGACTTCGCGGGGAACGCGGACGGGATGTTCTCGCCCGACGGATGCGCTGACGGCCACTGCGCCGGCCACATGGTGATGGAGAACGACTTCGCCGGCTATGGCTACCCCAGCATCTCCATGGCGATCGAGGTGCTCACCTCGCACGAGCTGTTCCACGCGGTGCAGAACGCCTACGCCGCCGATCAGGTCAACTGGTTCGCCGAGGGCACCGCGGTGTGGGGCGAGAACCAGTGGGACCCAGGCTCGCTGGACTTCATGTGGTTCGCCGACAGCTACCTCGAGAGCGCCGATCGCTCCCTCGACAAGCCCCCCACCGGCCCGGTGCCAGCCTTCGCCTACGGCACCTGCCTGTGGTGGGACTTCCTCACCACCCGGCACGACACCGAGCTGATGAACGAGCTGCAGGAGGCCACCGACGACAGCACGGGCGACCCGCTGCTCGACATGGCGAGCGTGATCGAGGGGCGCGCCGACACCCTGGAGGAGGCCTGGACCACCTTCGTGTCGTGGAACCTCGCCACCGGCGACCGGGCTGGAGCCCTGCCGGGCTACAGCTACGCGACCCGCCTGGACGGGATCCACGCCGAGGCAGAGGGGACGTCGATCGACGACGACAACCGCTTCTACCCCCTCGCCGCGACCTACTACCGCCTGGACCACCAGGGCGGGCCCCTGTGGTTCGGGCTGGAAGAGGAGGCCGCGGGCCTGCACTTCGCGCTGCACCCGGTGAAGGACGGGGCGGCCGACGGGCCTGTGGAGCCGGCCGCTGAGGCGTGGTATGGCGAGGCGCAGGGCAAGCGCGCGCTGCTCGACGGCGCCGACCTTCCCGCAGGGGGCTACTGGCTCGCCGTCACCTACCCGCAGCGCGCCGACGCCTCCACCAAGGTGCGGCTCTGCCTGGGTGACGAGGCCGCGGCCAGCGCCTGCACCGCCGGAGACGAGCCCGAGGACACGGGCACCGACGAACCCGAGGAGCCCGGCAAGGGCTGCTCGTCCACCGGCCTCACTCCCCTCGCCGGGGCCTGGGGGCTGATCGCGCTGATGCGCAGGAGGCGGAGCTCATGAGCCTGAAGCTGTACGGGATCACCACCTGCGGCACCGTGAAGAAGGCCCGCGCCTGGCTGGACAGCAGGGGCGCAGCCTATCAGTGGTCCGACCTGCGCGAGGAGCCGCCCACCAGGGCGCAGATCGACGGGTGGATGGCGATCTTCGGGGCCAAGGCGATGCGCAACACCAGCGGCGGCGCCTATCGCGCGCTGGGGCCCGAGAAGGCCGAGTGGAGCGACGCGCAGTGGGCCGAGGCCTTCGCGGCGGATCCGATGCTGCTCAAGCGCCCGATCCTGGAGCGGGACGGCGCCCCGGTGCAGGTGGGGTTCAGGGGAACCGATGCGGAATTCGAGGCGCGGCTGCTGGGCTGAGGGCGCGCCGCGCTCCACCGCGGTTAGAGTGCAGGGATGGAGCTCCAACCGCTGATCGCCGAGGCCCTCCGCGTCCTGCACGACGATCTGCTGGGCGCTGCCCTGATCTCAGCGGCGCTGGTCCTGATCCTCACCCTCTCGGAGGTGGGGAGGCGCTGGCTGGCCCTGCCCCCGGAGTGGACCCGCAAGGGCTCCCACCTGAGCTCGGGGGCGGTGGTGCTCGCCTTCCCCTGGCTGGTGCACCACACGGCGACGGTGGTGGTGCTCGCCCTCTCGTTCTTCGCCCTGCTGGTGCTGGGCAGGGGGGGGCTGCTGAGGTCGATCCACGGGGTGTCTCGGCGCACCCAGGGGGCCTACTACTACCCCTTCGCCGTGCTGATGGTGTGGGTGCTCTCTGGTGGAGCCCCCTCGACCTATATGGTGCCGCTGGCGATCATGGCGGTCTCCGACACCGGCGCGGCCCTGGTGGGGCAGCACACCGGCCTCCTCCCCTACAAGGTGCTGGACGGGCAGCGCACCGCGGGGGGCTCGCTGACCTTCTTCCTCCTGGCCCTGGGGATCGCGGTGACGGGCCTGCTCCTGCTGGGCAGCCCGCTGGGCGCCGCCCTGCTGATCGGGGCGATCACCGCCACCCTCACCACCTCGGTGGAGGCGGTGTCGGTGCGCGGCGCCGACAACCTCGCCGTGCCCTACGCCGCGTGGGTGGCCCTGGACCAGACCCTGGGGGCAGGGCCTGAGGCGCTGCAGCGCTGGGCGGTGGGGCTGGCGCTGGGGGCCGCGGTGGTCGCCCTGAGCACCGCGGCGGCGCGCCTGTCGGTGACGGGGGCGATCACGGTCTTCGCGGTGACCACCCTGTCGTGGGCGCTGGGGGGCGCCCACTGGCTGCTCCCCCCCCTGGGGGTGTACGGGCTGTACCTGCTCACTAGGCCGGTAGAGACGGCCGATCTGGACCAGGTCTTCCCCACCACCGCCGGTCCGCTGGTGGTGCTGCTCGCCTCGCTGCACCTGCCGCACACCCACCTGTACGGGCCGTTCCTGGCCGCAGTCGCCGCCAGCTCGGCGATGACCGCGGTGGTGGTGGCCAGGGCGCGGGGCTGGTCGGTGCCGCTCGTCACCCTGCTCGCCACCCTGATCCCCACCGGGCTGGGGGCGATGATCCGCCCCGACATCTCGTGGCTGATCCCCCTGGCGGGCGGCGCCCTGGGGGTGCTGCTCTTCGACCTGCTCTCCACCACCCCGCTGGTGGGGAGGCGGCTGGTGGGGAGCCTGACGGCGGCGGCGGCGGCGTGGTGGACGCTGGCGGGGTAGCTACAGCAGCGCCCTGAGCGCCCTCCGGTCGACCTTGGCCCTGTGGCGGGGGTCGACCGGGATCGCGGGGAGCCGCCGGGTGACGAGGCCCACCGCCGCGCGGACCTCCTGGTCGTCGGCGTCGCCCTCCCAGGCCAGCAGCGGCTGGCCCAGGTGCTCGACCAGGGCGGCGCGCCGCACCCCCGCCACCGCCTCGGCGAGGGGCTCCACCTGGAAGGGCCAGCGACCTGCCACGTCCTGTCCCACCCTGCCCACCAGCCATACCAGGCCGGAGTCGTCCCGCCAGCCCGCGTCGCCGGTGCGGTGCCACACCCGGGCACCCTCGCGGAGCTTGTCTTCGCGCCCTGGGGTGACCGCGGTGTTGACGTGATCACCAGCCACCAGCACCTCCCCTACCGCGCCGGGACCGCGCTCATCGAGGGGGGAGCCGTCCGGGCGCGCGATCCGCAGGGCGAGGCCCGGCACCTGGCGGCCCACCAGGGCGCCCCGCCCGTCGCGCTCCCCCGCGCTCAGCGCGTCGAGGTGCTCGCGCGCCGAGAGCGTCGCGATGGGCTCGGCCTCGGTGGAGCCGTAGACCAGCTCCACCCGCGCCGCGGGGAAGGCCGCGCACATCCGCCTCAGCAGCGCGGCGGAGACCCGCGCGCCCCCCACGAAGACCTTGTCCAGACCGGCGAGCTGCGCCCCCTCCCCCTCCAGGTGCCTGACCAGCCGCTCGAAGTAGGCCGGCGAGCCAGAGGTGGTGGTGACGCGGTGCGCCCGGATCTGCCGCACCAGCCGCGCGGGGTCCAGGGCGGACACGTCCCGCAGGTCGCCATCCGGAAGCACACAGGTGGCGCCCGCCGCCAGGCTGTTGAGGAGGAACACCGGCAGGGTGGGCAGGTCCACGTCGCCCGGCCCCAGTCCCATGTGCCCCGCGAGCACCTGGTGCTGGGCGAGCAGGAAGCTGTGGTCCCGCGGGAAGGGCGCGGGGACCCCGGTGGTGCCGCTGGTAAAGGTGATCAGCGCCGGCCCCGGGGGCGCCACCGGATCGACCCGCGGGCCGCTCAGCGAGGACCACCGCCTCGCGGGGAGCGGGGTCCAGCTCGTGCTGGCGTAGAGCCGCCCCCCCCGCAGGGCGGGCAACAGCAGGCGCAGGGCGTGGGCCTTGCCGGTGCCGATGAGCCCGTCCACCCCCACCGCGGCGAGGGCGCCGCCCACCCGCCGCAGGCCCACTGAGGGGTCAACCAGCACCGCGGTGTAGCCCCCGTGGAACAGGGCGAGCAGCACCTCGTAGAGGGCGATCCCCATCGGCTGGAGCAGGACGATCCTGGCCCCAGGGGGCAGCCCGAGGGCCGCCAGGGCCCCTGCCCGGCGCGACACCCTGCGGTGCAGCTCCGCGAAGCTGACAGACTCCCCATCCGGCGCGAGGATCGCGACGCGGTCGCCCTCTGCGCGGGCGCGCTCCACCAGCAGCTCCGAGAGGTGCCTCACAGCCCACGCTCCAGCAGGGCGTAGCGCCGGAACACCCGCCCCCCGTAGCGGCTGATCGCCCGCGAGTGGCTCTCGTCCGCCATCAGGCAGTGGACCCCAGCGGAGAAGCCGAGGGCAGCGGCCTGCTCGTGGGTGTGCCCCACCAGCCAGGCCCCCACCCCTATGCGCCGGTGGGCGGGCAGCACCGCCAGGGTCTTGAGGAGGAAGCGCCGGGTGCCGGGGTCGGGGAGCCCCAGCGAAAAGCCGCCCACCGCCCCGTCCGGGGCCCGCGCCACCCACACCAGCGGGGCGCGCACCAGGGGACGGAGCGGCGCGTACCAGGCCTGCAGCGCCGGCTCGGGCAGCGGCGCGAAGGCCCGCGCCTGGGCGAAGGCGGCGTGGGAGAGCTGGTGGAGCAGGGCCACCGCCTCCCGGTAGGCTGCCTCGCCGATCCGCCCGTCCGCACCCACCCCAGGGGAGGACAGGGTCCAGCCCTCAGCCCGCAGCGCACGCCCCAGCGCACGCCCCCGATCCGCGACCAAGCGGTGCGGCGCGAGGGCGGAGCTGTACCAGCCGACCTCGCGGTAGCCCGCCTCCCGCCAGCGGCCGATCGGCTCCACCGGCTCGCCGAAGAAGGGGGCCTGCTCCCACGGCCCCTCCGCCGCCCGGTACGGGAACCAGGTGCTCAGCTCCATCGGTCCCTGGGCCACCGCGCAGCCGCGCTCCCGCAGCCACGCCTCCGCCGCGCGGAGGGGGCGCTGGTCCCCCTCCCAGGCGCCGATCGCCCCCACCTCGGGCCTGGCGGGGTGAATCGCCGCGAAGCAGCAACCTCCCCTCACCGCGATCTGCTGGGTCTCGCCGAGCTGAGCGTAGAGACTGCGCCTGCCCTCATCCATCGTCACTCCTAGCGTCGCGCCCTGGGGTCTCCCCCGAAGCCCAGCACCTCATCCGCCCAGCGACGCACCACACGGGCCTCCTCCGGGCTCAGGCGGTAGAGCGCCTCCACCCGCCCGTCGAGCAGCTCCTGCGCCTCCTCGCTGCCCTCGCCCACCAGGACGCCCAGCGCCGCCAGCGCCTCGCAGTCGGCGTCGCTGAGGGTCGGCAGCGGCACGGCCCTCAGGTAGAGGGGGAGGAAGTGGAGGTAGCGCCCACCCACCTGGATCCCCCGAAAGAAGAGGCTGTACAGCACCGAGAAGACCCTGCTCCCCAGCACCGCGGTGAGGGCCAGCAGCCGCGCCTCGCCCCCCTGCCGGGGGATGGCCACAGGGAACACGTCCTTGGTGACGAAGCGTCCAGCAGGGTCGGCGGCTGCCACCATTGACCGCGCGTGCTGGCAGAAGATGATCTTGGGCTGGGCGAAGCGATCGCGGGTGGGGAGGGGGTGGCCGGGCAAGCCCCAGGCGGCGGGGTCGATGCGGTAGCCCGACCAGTCCAGGTGGAAGGGGCGCACCTCGGAGCGGCGGGCGTAGGACCTGCCGCCCAGGTAGGGGATCCCCTCCGGGAGCGCGTCGCCAGGCCGCACATAGCGCTCCCGCAGGCCGCGCTGGTGGAAGGACACGGTCGAGCGCACCTCCAGCGCCTCGCCCAGCGGGGGGTGCTGGCGGAGCAGGCGGTCGAGCAGACCGGGCAGCGCCGGGTGGTCGAGGGTGAACAGCACCGGCGGATCGATCAGCCGCAGGGGGAGCGCGTAGGGCACCTCCACCCCCTCGGTGGACCCCAGGGCGGAGCGGTAGCGCGCGGGCCCCTCCCCCAGCAGCAGGAGCACCGGGTAGACGCCGACCCTGGTGAAGACCTCCTCCTCCGACAGGTCGATCACCCCCCGCAGCAGGCCCTGCGCCAGCAGCCGGGCCCGGAGGTCCTGCGCGTAACGCGCGACGAGCACCTTGTTGGGGAGGACGAAGCCCACCACCCCGCCGGGGGGCCGCCACTCCAGGGCCCGCTCCAAGAACAGGACGTACAGGTCCCAGGCCCCGAACAGGCGCCCCCGCCAGGCCGCTCGCAGCGTCGCCCGCTGCGCAGAGGGCATCCGCTTGGCCTCCAAGTAGGGGGGGTTCCCCGCGATCCAGCGGGGTGGCTCCCGCTCCATCCAGGCCGCGGTGGTCTCAGGCTCCAGCGCGTCGCCGCACAGCACCAGAGGTACAGGGAGCTCGGCCAGGGCCTCCGGATCGGGGAGCCGCGCCGCGACCGCCGCCCCCAGCAGCACCCTCGCCAGGGCCACCGCCTCAGGGTCGAGATCGACGCCTCGCACCCCGGCGAGCACCGCCAGCGCCACCTGGAGCGGCGCGAGGCCCCGCGCCGCGAACCGCTCGGCGAGGCGCTCCGCCGCCTGGAGCAGGAAGACGCCGGCCCCGCACGAGGGGTCTAGCAGCCAGCCCTCCCCCTCCCCGGGGTAGCCCAGCTCCGAGAGGAGGCGATCGGCGGTGCGTCGGGGGGTGTAGACCCTGCCGTCCGCGGGGCGCTCGCGCCAAGCTGCCTCGATGGTCTCGTCCACGCCGGCCTCATCGGCGAGCGGCAGCGAGACCTCCTGCCCCACACCGCCACAGCGGCGCAGGTAGCGCTCCACCTCCGGCGCACCGGGAGGACAGACCCGCGCCAGCGCCTGCAGCACCCGAGGGCTCACCACCAAGCCCTCTCGGGGCCCACCGACGGGGCTCGGCTCAGACCTGTGCGCAAGCCCTAGAACAGCACGAAGAAGGCGACCGCGCCCAAGACCAGGACCAGGACCAGCGCCAGGGCCATCCCGATGCCCACCGCGCCCAGCACCATCCCCGAGCCACCGCCCCTGCTCGAGCCGGCGGGCTCCACCCAGCCCACGCCCTCCGGGACCTCGCCGTGGTGCCCGAGCGGCACGACCACGCCCTCGGGAGGCATGTGTCCCAGGCCGCGAACCACCCGCTCGATCACCTGCTGCGCGCTCTGCGGACGCGCCGCCGGCGACTTGGCCATCAGATCGAAGACCAGGTCCTCCAGCCAGGGGCTCACCTTCACCCCCACCTCAGAGAGCCGGGGCACGGCCGCGGTGACCTGGAGGTTCAGCAGCCGCCCTGGGGAGCGATCGTCGTACGGGGGCTTGCCGGACAGCACCTCGAACAGGACGATCCCCAGCGCGTAGAGGTCCCCCCTGTGGTCGAAGGTCTCCTCCTCGATATACTCCGGCGCCATGTAGCGGGGGTTGCCCACCCTGGTCCCTACTGAGGTCAGGGTCTCGTTGAACTCGTCCTGCAGACGCGAGAGACCGAAGTCCTTGATCTTGGCGAAATCGCCACCGCGGACGTTCCGGAGGAGGATCACGCTCTCTGGGGTGAGGTTGCGGTGGACCAAGCCCTGGGTGTGCGCCACGCTGAGCCCCTGGGCCACCTGCACCGCTAGGCTGGTAGCGCGCGCCTCTGAGAAGGGCCCCTGCTCCTCCAGCACGTGCCGGACAGTGTCCGAGACGAGGTACTCCAGCACCAAGTAGTGAAAGATGCTGTGCTCGCCGAAATCGATCATCTTCACGGTGTGAGGACTCTCCACCGCGGCGGTGGCCATCATCTCTCGCCCGAAGCGCCCCACAAAGGCCGGGTCCTCCACCATGTGCGGGTCCAGCACCTTCACGCTGACCAGCTCGCCTGAGCGGGCGCGCGCGGCGTAGACCTTGCCGAGCCACTCCTGGTCCAGCAGCTGCTCGACGACAAAGCGGCCGCCGAGGTTGTATCCGATGAGCGTGTCTTGCTTCATGTCCGCGAGTATCTCCCCGTCACCGCCCTGAGGTCAATGTCTAGCTAGCCCGAAGTCTAGCCACCGCGAGCCGCCCTGACATGGACGACACCCGGTTGAGGGTGGAGAATTCCAGCAGCTCCATGCCTGCCGAGAAGACCACCTGCCGAAAGTCGTCCTCGTAGGTCACCGTCCCGAAATCAATGGTCGTCACCTTCTGGAGCAGCGGCTTGGTCCGCTCCACCAGCGCCGAGCGCCGCTCCTGGAAGGTCTGAGTGAAGAAGATCCGCCCGCCGGGCTTCAGCAGCTCCGCGACGTGGTCCAGCGCGCCCTTGGGGTCTGGGAGGAGCATGAAGCTGGACGAGAAGTAGACCGCGTCGTAGGGGCCGCCCCGGTGGTTGTAGACCGACTCGAGCTGCACCTCTACGCAGCCGTCAAGACCGGCCTTCCGGATGCGGCTCCGCGCCTTCTTCACGTAGTCCTCGTCGATGTCCACCCCGGTGACCTTGATCCGCCGGGCGCGCACCGCGACCCGGTTGCGCGCCAGGGCGCCCGCCGTCCCGATCCCCACGTCGAGGAGGTGCTCACCTTGACCGATGCGCTCCAGCACCGAGCTGTACCAGCGGGTGGTCAAGGGGAGTATGGCGCTGTCGTAGATAAAGGCCCTCACGTTCGCTCCGCGTTCGACGAGACCTGTGCAGTGTAGGCCAGTCCCACCTGGGCGACCGCGGGACCGCGCTCCGCCACCCGCTGGACTATTCCGGCATCAGCGGAGAAACAACCTCCACCGGCACCTTCTCACCAGGGGGGGTCGCCCCGTCCGGAGACGGGGCCTGAAGCCACCACAGGAGCGCGAGGAGCGCGCCCCCCACCACCAGGATCGCGATCGCCAGGCGGGGCACCTCCACCTGCGCGGGAGGAGCGGCCCCCTTGGCCTCCCTGATCTCGCCGATCAGCAGGACCAGATCCTGCTTCACCTGTTCTGGATCCACCTCGGGGCGCTCCAGTTCGATCAGGTGGAGGCAATTCTCACAGCGCACCACGGTCTCACCAGGGCGCAGCTCCACCACGCGGAGCTGCCCGCTCGCACACTGGGGGCAGTGCTTGGGGAGCGCCATCACCAGCTCACCCCCAGCAGGTGATCCAGGCGCGTCACCCTCTGGTCGGCCCACTCGGGCCAGCGGCCCGATCGCTCCGCGTCGAGGAGCGCGGTGCGAGCCCCCGCCCGGCGCCCAGCCTGAAGATCGAACAGGTAGTCCCCCACCATCACCACCTCAGCGGGGCGCAGGGCCCAGCGGCGCGCCAGGGCAACGACCCCGTCAGGCTCGGGCTTTGGAGCCGCCTCGCCCCTCCCGAGCACGTCCTCATCCGCAAAGTAGTGGAGCAGCCCGGCGCGCTCCAGGGTGAGCAGGGCCAGGTCCCTGGTGTTCCGCGTCAGCACCCCAAGCCGCACACCGCGGGCGCGCAGGGTCTCCAGCAGCGGGCCGACCCCCGGCCCGGCGATCGCGCGCTCGGCCAGCCCCCGCTCCCAGGCCTCCAGCCGGCGCGAGAGCGGCGCCGCCTGCGCGGCGGGGAGGGCCGCGAGCTGCTCCAGGATCGCGGCGCCCGCCGGCAGCCCGAGCGCGACGCGGATCGCGTTGAAATCATGGACCGCCACGGTCAGCGTCCCGTCCATGTCGAATATCCAGCCCCGGGGAGGAGCCATGATGGGTGACAGATCGGCCATGATCGGTGTGTTATCGTGTTGTCTCGCTCAGTGCAGGAGCCCCACTGTCCACCACCCCCAGATTTCAGCTCCTAGAGATCGTCGCCTCCGGTGCGAACGGGACGGTGGTGATCGCCCAGGACCACCAGCTGCGCAACACCGTAGCCCTCAAGGTGCTCAAGGCCCACCTGCTCCAGAGCGCAGACATCGTCAGCAGGCAGCGGGACGAGGCGCGGCTCCTGGCGCAGCTGGATCACCCCAGCATCGTGCGGGTGTACGAGCTGCTGGAGGCGGGGGGCCGCCTGGTGGTGGTGATGGAGGCGCTCACCGGCGCGTCGATCGAGCACCTGCTCCGCACCACGCGGGGTGGGCTGCCCGTCGCCGAGGCGCTGCTGATCGTACAGCGGGTCGCAGAGGCGCTCGACGCGGCCTATCACACCAAGGTCGGCCCCTCCGCGGCCCCCCTCCACACGGTCCACCGCGACATCAAGCCCTCCAACCTCATCCTCACCGTGGAGGGCAGCCTCAAGGTGGTCGATTTCGGCCTGGCCAAGGGCAGCTTCGAGGGGCGCGAGACGGTGACCATGGCGAGGGTCCTGGGATCGCGCGGCTATATGTCCCCCGAGCGCATGGACGGCCAACCCGACACCCCGAAGGGAGACGTGTACGCCCTCGGACTGAGCCTGTTTGAATTCCTCACCGGGAAATCGCTGATCCTGAGCGTCCTCCCGCACAAGCACCAGGAGAGCCTCACCAGGAGCCTCCGCTACCTGCCCACCGAGGGCCTGCGCCCGGTTCCCCTGTCCCAGACGCGGGAGCTGCTGCGGACCATGTGCGCCTACGAACCAGAGGAGCGCCCCAGCCACACCGAGGTGGCGGAGGCGATCCGCGACCTGCTGCCGAGGCTCGGCCCCGCCCCCAACCTGCGCGGTCTCGCCCAGCTCTTCGTCACCCCGCTGGTGGACGCCCGCACCCTGCGCGCTCCACAGGAGCACCCGGCCTGGGGGGAGGTCGCGTTCCTCCAGGGGCTCACCAGCGATGGCGCCCCGACCGACCTCAGCTCGGAGGCGCGCGCGCGGCAGGTGCTGCAGCGGAGCACCTCGGGCCGGTGGAAGTTCTGGAGTCGCTCCCCCTCCAACGCCGAGCTGATCGAGGCGCTGCTGTGGCTTCCTCCCGGCGACCAGGAGGTGAGGGCGTGGGCGCGGGGGCTCCTCAGCCACGAGGAGGAGGCGGTCCGCGACGGGGCGAGAGCGCTGCTAGCGCGTCGCTGACTTAGCGCTCGCCCCCGGGATCCCGACCGGGTAGACACGCTTTCTGGGGGTCTCCGTTGGCGCGGTCGAAGTTTCTCAAGGCGGTGCTGGTCTCGGTCCTGGGGACGGGGATGTCCCGGGTGCTTGGCGCAGCCAGGGACATTGCCATCGCCAGCTTCCTGGGCGCGGGGCTGGTCTCCGACGCCTTCCTGATCGCCTTCACCATCCCCAACACCTTCCGGCGGTTCGTCGCCGACGAGGGCCTCACCGGGGCGCTGGTCCCCGCGATCGCCCGCGCAGAGGCAGAGGAGGGCCTGCCGGCGGCGCGCACCCTCGCCAACGCCCTGCTGGCCGCCCTGCTCCTCGCGAACGCGCTCCTGATCACCGCAGGGGTGCTGGGCGCAGCGTGGGTGGTCAAGGCCTTCGCCTGGTCCTTCACCCGCAACCCCGAGCAGTTCGCCCTCACCGTGAGCCTCACGAGGTGGCTCTTCCCGTTCCTCGCCATGGTGAGCGTGGTGTCCTTCGCGGAGGGACTCCTCAACCACCGAGGCCACTTCTTCCTGCCCAAGCTGGCGCCCGGCTTAGTGAGCGCCGGCATCGTGGCCTCGGTGCTGCTCCTGGGAGGCGCCTTCGAGCAGCCAGTCTACGCCCTGGTGGTCGGGGTGCTGGTGGGAGGACTCGCGCATGTCCTGATGGTGGTGCCCCCGCTGCTCACCCGCTGGGGGGCGGTGGGGCTCAACCTCGGCTTCCGCACGCCGCGCTTCCGGCGGGTGATCAAGGAGCTCGGCAAGGTGGTCCTCATCGGCCTCTTCGCCCAGGCGAACATCCTGGTGCTCCGCCAGCTCGCGGCCTTCCTGGAGACCGGCACGGTGACCTGGTACTGGAACGCGAACCGCCTGGTGGATCTAGCCCAGGGGATGATCGCGATCGCCATCGGCTCAGCGCTGCTCCCCGCGGTGAGCCAGGCCGTCGCCAGCGAGGACTGGGAGAGGTTTCGTCACGATCTTGTGGGGGCCCTGCGCCTCGCGGCCTTCGTGCTGATCCCCACCTCGGTAGGCCTCGCCTTCTTCGCGTTGCCTCTGACCGCGCTGGTGTTCTTCCACGGGAAGTACGCCTGGGTGGACGTGCAGTGGACCGCCACGACCCTGGCGCTCCTCACGCCCTTCCTCCTCACCGTCGCCGGGATCAACATCCTCAAGAAGGTGTTCTTTGCCCTGGAGGAGCGCAATCACCTGCTCTGGGTGGGCGCGCTGGGGGTGGGACTCACCGGCGGCCTGGGGTGGGCCCTCGCGGGCCGGTGGCAGATCGCCGGGCTCGCGCTGGCGCTCTCTGCCTCGTCGGCGCTGCAGTTGCTGATCTACGTCGTGCTGCTCTGGCGGCGCCTGGGCGAGCGCCTCGGCCTCTCGCTGCTGCTGAGCCCGCTGGGCAAGATGGGGCTCGCCGCCGCCCCGCTGGTGCTGTGGCTCGTGCTGGTGTCCGGCTGGGGCCACTGGGAGCGGGGCGCCACCGCCGGCCCCAACCTGGGCCTGCTCATCGCCGGCATCGCGGGGGCGGTGCTGCTCTACGCAGGCGCCTCCTGGGCCCTGGGCATCGAGGAATTCGGCAAGCTGGCGGGGATGCTCCGGCGGCGGGTGGGGCGCTAGTCCTCTGCAGGGCCGGACAGCTCTAGGAACTGCGGGTCGAGCAGGTGCGAGGGCCGGATGTTTGCCATCGCCGCCATGATGTTCGAGGTGACCTTTGGGTTGTCCTCGTTCAGATCCCGGAGCAGCGCCTTGATCCTTGCCCGGTACCTGTGGTCGCCGTAGCCGCAGGTGGGTCCGGGCAGCTGGGGGAAGCCCTGCTCCTCGGCGTAGGCTGCCAGATCGGCCTCGTGACAGTAGAGCATCGGGCGAATGACCGTGCCGTTCCCCTGGTCCGACGGGAGCCGCACCGCCATCGCCTTGAGCTGCCCCGAGTAAAACAGGTTGAGGAGCAGGGTCTCGGCCATGTCGTCGCGGTGATGCCCCAGCGCGAGCTTGTTCGCACCTAGCTCTGTCGCGATGTCATAGAGCGCCCCGCGGCGCAGGCGCGCGCAGAGCGGGCAGGGGGTGGCGCCGGGCCGCAGCTTCTCAGCGAGGATCCGCGTGTGGTTGGCCTGCACCATGTGGTGGGCGATCCCCCGCGCGGCGCACCACGCGGCGATGCCCTCCTGGGTCTCGCGGGTGAAGCCCTGGTCGAGGTTGACCCCGATCAGCTCGATGGGGAACGGCGCCCTGCGGACCATGTGCTGCAGCAGCACCATCAGGGCGAAGGAGTCCTTCCCCCCCGAGAGCGCAACCATGATGCGGTCGCCGCGCTCCAGGAGATCGAACTCCTTGACCGCACGCCCCACCTGTCTCAGCAGTCGCTTCTCCAGTCGGCTCATGGGCCCCTGTTATGCCCTCTCGGCCACAGGCGGCAGGGCGCGTCTGGTGAAAGAGATCACAGCCTCACCACGTTGGGCTATCTGAGGGAACCGCCCCCATCCAGAGAGGTCTGGTCACCATGCTCACCCGCTCGATCGCCGCCAGCCGCCCCCTGTGGGGGCCCCTCGGGCAGATGGCCCTGCTGGGGCTGGGGGTGTACCTGGCGGGGGACAGGCTCGACGACCTGCTGGTGCTCATCCCCCCTCCCTGGACCCCGTCGGCCCACCTCGCGCGAGAGGTGGCGCTGCTCTTGGAGGGGGTGGGCCTGCTGCTCCTGGTGACCGCGCTCCTCCGCCCCAAGCCTGCGCTGGAGGGCACGGGGCGCCTCTCTGGGGGCTGGTTCTCCGCCGCCTCCGCCCTCTCGCTCCACGGCAGCACCCTGCTCCTCGCCGGCGGGATGCTGGTGGTGGCGGGCACATGGGCCACCGCCGAGCGCCTGCTGCTCCTCGCCGAGGATTGGACCGGGGCCTGGATCGTCTCCCAGCCCGCCGCCCTCCCGGGGGGGGTGACCCTAGGGGTGCTGGGGGCCCTCGTGGTGGGCTGGAGGGTGGGCCTCCCCGCGCTGGCTGCGATGCGTCAGCGGCTCCCACGGGACGGGCGCTGGGGGGCGCGGTGGTGGTGGACCCCGCCGCTCGCCCTGCTCGCCCTCGCCGCGGCGGAGCTCCTCGCCCGCAGGGTGGGGCTGCTGTGAGCGGGCGCTCGACAGCGGGAGGACGGCGTTGATCCGCCACCTGCCGGACCTGCTGCTCAGCGCCCTGCTCTGCGTCCTCGCGTGGAGCTTCACCCCCGTGGGCGCCGCCGGGTCCCTGATCGCGGAGGAGCTCGGGGGCCCCCACGCCCACCGAGACCTGCTCGACGCCTTCACCGCTCCCTGGCGGAGCTACCGCGCGGGTCCTGGCGAGGCGCCGCTCGCCCCCGAGGTGCCCGGAGAGGCACCCCGCTTCCCCGAGCCGTGGCGCACCGCGACGAGGCTCACCCTGCAGGCTCCCTATCAGGTGCAGCTCTGGCAGAAGACCCACGCCAGCTCGGACGCCGAGCTGCTCGCGTGGCTAGATGCCCGCGACGAGACCGATCCCCGCGAGGCGCTGGCTGCCCTGCTCCTCGACGACGCGGACCGGGCGGTCGCGCTCGAGGCTGCCCGCGCGCTGGGCAGCCCCGCGCCGGACAGCCTGGAGGCACAGCGCCCGCACCTCCCGCGGCATGCCCTGGACCGACTGGACCACATCGCCGCCCTGGCCGAGAACCTGCACATGGCCTGGCCGGTAGAGGAGGGGGCGAGGGTGTCCTCGCCCTTTGGGGACAGGGTCCACCCGACCCTGGGGACCAGGCGGTTCCACAACGGGGTGGACCTCGCCATACCTGTAGGGAGCCAGGTCCACGCTCCCCGGCGGGGGGTGGTGCGAGCGATCCGGCGCGGCGGGGTGTCCGGGGTGGCCCTGATCCTCCTCCACGGCGAGGGAGTGGAGACCGCATACGCCCACCTCTCGCAGGTGCTGGTCGAGGAGGGTGACGCGGTGGAGGCTGGGGATCTGATCGCGCTGAGCGGCAACACCGGGCGCTCCACAGGCCCGCACCTCCACTTCACGGTCCGGGTGGGCCGGCGGGCGGTGGACCCGCTGCCGCTCCGTGGCACCACGCGCTCGGAGGGGGTGTGGTGAGACCCAGAGGATCGCGGCGGACCCCGCCACGAGAACCCGCGTCGCACCCAGGTCCCGTCGCCCCCCTCACCCAGACCAGGAGGCTAGGTCGCGTGGGCGGCGGCGACCAAGACACCCAGCGCGCGCCCTGTCCCTCCCTCGTCACACGGCCCCAGCGCGCCCACAGAGCCAGCGCGCCCCGATCCTGAGGGCCTGCTGCGGTGCGACGCCCGCCGCCCCTCGAGGGGCGGGCGCGCGCCCGCGGCGAGGCGTGACGGGAGGCCCCTAAGCCCTCCGACACAACCGGCGAGGGACACGAGGCGGCGCGACCCACGGCTGCGGACCCGCGAGGGCCTCAGTCCTCGATGACGAAGTCCGCCACCTGGTGCTTCCCCGTGGGCTGCCCCTGCAGCCGTGACCGGTCGTGGTCGGTCAGCATGGTGGTGTGGTCCTCGTCCTCATCGAGCCGGTCAAAGATGTCGCGGACGTTCTCAAAGAGCTCTGTGCCATCGGCCGGCGCCGGGTCGCGGTGGGGCGGTGCGGGCGGTGCGGGCGGTGGGGACGGGCGCGCGGGCGGGGGAGGAGGGGCGCTGGCCTGCACAGCAGGCTCAGCCGCGGCCGCGGCCCGCTTGTTCTTCAACATCCAGAAGGCGACGCCCCCGACCACCAGCCCCAAGCCGAGGAGCAGGAGCAGGAGCAGGACGACAGCCCCGATGATCATGAACATAGACACAGGATACCCCCGACAGGAAGAGCAGCATAAGCACAGCGCTGGCCCACATGTAAAGTCAGCAGCGGTAAGCCTCCCCGGATGTGCCCCAAAGCATGGCTAGGAAGCACCGCCCACCGGGGAGATAGTCCCCCAGAGGATCAGCGCTTCTCCGGCGCGAGCGATCCGCACTGCAGGCCCCCGGTGAGGGTCACGTCGACGGTCCAGCGGGACCTGAGCGCCATCCCGCTCCACTGCTTCTCTGGCAGGTCGCAGACATGAGACTTGCCCTTGTCATCCTGGAGAGAGACCTCGTAGCGCTCGGCGCGCGCGCCCTCGCGCTGGCAGCCCAGCTCCGCGCACCCGCCCCTGGTGAGCTTGACCGCAGGCCAGGTCGGCGCGGGGCTCAGGGCCGCCCCTGCGGCCTTCTCCTCCCGCACCTTGTCCCACTTCCGGGCGTCCCATTTGCACCAAGCTGCCTCTACAGCGACATCCTTGAACTTGGGCTTGCACTCCTCAACCTGCTTGAAGGTGCCGTCCCCGAGGTCCTTGTTCTTCTTCACGCAGGTCTCGCCATCCGCCACCTTCTCAGTGCCCTTCTCCTTCATCGAGCGCGAGGTCTCACGCGCTCCGGCGGGCATCTGCTCGCACCAGCCCTTGTCGGACACCTCTTTGAACTCCTCCACCGCGACCGTGCGTGTCCAGGAGTGGCCGCTCACCGTCATCGCGTCCTTGGAGGTGAAGAAGGTGCCCACGATGAAGAACAGGATGACCGCGACGATCACCCCGATGACACCCATCACCAAGCAGCCCCCCGCGCCGGCCGCGGCCTTCACCGCTCCGCCACCCCTGGCTGGCTCCGCGACGGGGGGGGGCGTGTCGCTGACCCGCTTGGCCGCCTTCGCGCCGTCGGCGGTGCCGCCGCAGCTGGAGCAGTAGGTGGACGCAGCCGAATTCGGCGTGTCACACCCGGGACAGACCCAGTCCGCGCCGAAATACTGGTGGTCCTGCACCGCGACTTTCTCGTCCTCAGGCGGAAAATAGCGCTTCCCGGGGTCCTGGGCGCTGCCGCAATTCGGGCAGTAGCGGTGCGTCACCCCCAGCAGCCCCTCGGTGCCGCAGCCCGGGCAGTCCCACAGCATCTCGTACACAGGCTCATTCCCCAGCGCTTCTTGGCTCATCGCGGTCCTCTCGGGCAGGTTGACTGGGGCAGACGTTAGCAGACCCACGGACCCGGTCCAACCCTCAAGAGAGGTGCCGCCACGCGAAGGCGACGCTCTCCATGCTCAGGTTCATCCCCCAGTGGAGCAGCCACGCGGGCAGAAAGGAGCGCGCGCGCAGGGCGAACCAGCCGATGAGGATGGACCCGATGAAGGACGCGACCATCTCCACCTCCGGCTTGCCCCTGTGGAGGAGAAAGAAGGGGATCGCGTGGAAGTAGAGGGCCAGCAGCGTGTCACCGCGTCGCGCCAGTCCAAAGAGCAGGAATCCCCGAAAGAAGAATTCCCACCCCAGCATGTACATCGCCATCGCCGCCTGATAGCCGAGCAGCGCGCTGAGGTGCTGCCGGGCCGGGCGATACTGCGGGTAGAAGTCACGCATCTCGGGCGAGGCCCACGCAACCGTGGCGATCATCAGGAGCATCAGGCCGCCCAACACCGCGGCCCTCGGCCCCCACCAGCGCCAGTCTCCCAGACCAAGCCCCCACCCCTGAGAGAGGCGCGCCCCCGCCATCCGCGCGCTAATCCCCAGCGCCACCACCCCCGCCGCCGCCACCCCCAGGAGCACCAGGGGGTGCTGTCGGAGCAGCTCTGTCGCCCTGTCCGAGGCGAGGTGCGCCGCGATCGGGCTGAGCACCAGGGCGCTCCCCAGCGCCGCCAGCGCGTGCCCTCTCCCCCCCCGGACCACCTCCCACCAGGCCACCGACACCATGGGCAGGGCCATGTAGACCACGACCGTCCAGGTGTCATTGAGCAGGTAGCGCGACCCAAGCGGGAACCTGAGGTCGATCAGGAAGGACAGCGCGGCGGTGCACACCACCAGGGTCAGCAGAGCCCCGGAGCGCTCCTCTCTCTGGAGCTGTGGCATGGGCCCCAGCAGCCACGTCAACCAACCCACGGCGACCTCCTGTACTGGCCAGCGGCCTAACCCGGCCGCGCTCAGGAGCGCCCCTCAGGGCCCCCTCCAGATACGAATCAGACACAGAGCCTTACCACGAGAAATGTGGCGGCTTCGCATTTCTCACCGCATCCTGAGGGGTGCGTCCCAGGAGGATCTTCATGCTCACGTCACTGGCCCTCTTGCTCTCCCTGAACGCCTGCCAACCGCAAGCCACCGTGCTCCTGGAGGAGGATCTGTCGGCGATGGAGGACACAGTGCTCACCGACGCGGACACCGACGCAGACACCGACACCGACGCCGACACCGACGCAGACACCGACACCGACGCCGACACCGACGCCGACACCGACGCCGACACCGAC
>JAFGVK010000095.1 GCA_016938035.1 Deltaproteobacteria bacterium
CGCGGACGGCGACGGGGTCGCTGCCTGTGACGGCGACTGCGACGACTCCCGCGACGACGTCAGCCCCCTCGCCCCAGAGCGCTGCGACGGGGTGGACAACGACTGCGACACCAGGACCGACGAGGGCGACGCGATCGATCCCGCCACCTGGTACATGGACGGGGACGGCGACGGCTACGGGGGCTCCCGCACCGCCGAGGCCTGCGCCGCGCCCACCGGCTACGTGGGTGACAGCACCGACTGCGACGACACCGATCGCCACACCTACCCCGGCGCACCGGAGCGCTGCGACAGGGTGATGAACGACTGTGACGCCGCGGGCCTGCCCGACGACGAGGCGGACCTGGACAGCGACGGGGTCACAGCCTGCGAAGGTGACTGCGGTGACGACCCCGCCGCGGGTGGCGCCAGCATCGGCCCCCACCTCCCAGAGCGCTGCGACGGGGTGGACAACGACTGCGATCTCGCGGTGGACGAGGCCGACGCGGTGGACGCCCAGACCTGGTACGCCGACGCCGATCTCGACGGCTACGGTGGGACCACCACCACCAGGGCGTGCTACGTCCCCAGCGGCTACGTCGGCACCCCCGGCGACTGCGAGGACCTGATCCTCGCGATCCACCCGGGCGTCGACGAGGTCTGCGACGGGCTCGACAACGACTGCGACGGGGTGGCGGACAACCGCGACGCGGTGCTAGGGACCGCCGCCGCCTGCCCGGCGCGCCACTGCGCCGACGTGCTGGAGAACGTCGACGACGCCTCGGACGGGGCCTACTGGGTGGACTCTATCGGGAGCACCGCCCCCTACCTGGCCTACTGCGACATGAGCACAGAGGGCGGCGGCTGGACCCTCGCGCTCAAGGCGGACGGGACCCAGCCCACCTTCTCCTACGACGCCGCCTACTGGACCAACACCTCGCTCCTCAACCCCACCTCAGCGGACCTGTCGCACACTCAGGCCAAGCTGGAGCCCTTCCTCTCCATGCCCTTCTCCGAGGTCATGGCGGGGATCGCGTACCCGATCGACACCAGCGGCGACCTGTTCCTCACCACCCTGGTGCTGCCCCAGGGCGGCAGCTCGCTGAGGAGCCTGTTCTCTGGCGGCTATGTGGCCACCACCCAGGGCAGAGCCGCGTGGAAGGGGCTGATGGCCGGTTCGTCGCTCCAACCCAATTGCAACAAGGAGGGCTTCAACGTCTACCACAGCTACTCGCGGGTGCGCGTGGGGATCTACGCCAACCAGGAGGGCGACTGCGGCAGCCCCGACTCGCGCCTCGGCATCGGAGGCCAGGGCAGCACCTGCGGGCAGCTCGACGGGCTGTCGGTGGGCAACGCCGCGGGGTGCAGCCCCGACCTGGGCGACAAGAACCTCTACGCCTGGGGAGCCCTGTTCCTCCGCTGCGACCTGGACGCCCCAGACGACTACGGGGACGGCCTGGACACGAACTGCGACGGGGTGGACGGGCAGGACCTCGACGGTGACGGGCAGCCCTCCCTCGCCTCCGGCGGCCCGGACTGCGACGACACGGATCCGGACGTCCACCTGGGCGCGGGCTGCGTGCTCGCGGCCTCCTGCCTGGAGGAGGCCGACGCGGGCGCGTCGATCGACGGGCTCTACACCCTGGAGCCGGTGCCGGGCCGCTGGGTGCGCGCCTGGTGCGACATGAGCGGAGGGGGCTGGACCCTGGCCTTCTACAAGAACTCCCCCCACACCACCCCGATCTTCTCCACCCCCGGGGGCTACGCCTTCGGCGCCGACTTTGTCGCTACGGACGCCCTGGCTGGGGATCCTGCGGCCCGCTCCGCGTCGACCACCCCCTGGGCGGGCTGGCTGGACATCCTCGGCACCGACGCCACCCACCTGCGCCTCGGGGCCTACGCCGCGGGGGCCGAGACCTACCTCTCCGACCCCATCGCCCTGTCGGAGCTGAACGTGGACTTCGGCCAGAGCGGCTACCTGCTCTACGACGCCCCCTCGGACCCGGTCAGGTCGGACGGCCTCACCTACTACTGGTGCGGTGGCGACGCCTCCTTCACCGACGCGGGCGTGGGTCAAGTCAACCAGCCGGTCGGAGCCCCCGCCGACTGCAAGGGCCACGGCAGCGTGGGATCGGGCTGGGACTTCTCGCGCGCAAACACCCCGAACCAGGGGCTGACCCTCTGCGGCGGGGACGCCTCGGCGTGGATGGATGGGTCCTGGGCGGGCGACCGGCAGACCTTCCCAACACCAGGGGCGGCGCAGGCGATCTGGATTCGATAGGCTCCTGTCTGGAGCCCGCACCGGGCCACGGGGTGGACTCCTCCCCTCCTCCTCGCACTGGCCAAGGGAGCCGCATGCAGGATCCACAGGCCGACACAGGGACCCACGAGGTCTGGTGGCCCGAGACCAGGGTCCCAGGGATGGACACCGCGGAGCGCCGGGCCCCCCCGTTGGCGCCCACGCTGTTCCGCCGCCACCAGTCCGGCTCGATGGTGCGGATGTCGCTGGCGCTGGTGTGGGCCCTCGCGGTGCTTTTTGCCGGCGGTTCCGCGATATGGGCGCTGTTACCAGCCTTCTACGCTATGGTGGCGTGGGTTGTCGAGCAGCGCCTCAGCCGACACGCGGCCCTGTTCCGGGGGCTGATGGTCACGGACATCGCCCTGATCTCGGTCTTCAACTGGCACCTCGGCGCAGTGCACAGCTGGAACGCCGCCTTCTATTTCCCGATGATCGCGGGGCACGCCTGGGATGGCGAGGGAAACGACGGGCTCGCCGCCCTGATCGCGTCGTTGACGGGCCACCTGACCGTGGTGCTGCTGGAGGCGGGGGGCCTGTTGGCCCCGGTGGCAGGGGGCGTGGCACCTGGCTTCGCCGGGCTGCTCGACGCGCTCCGAGCCCTGTGGCCCCTGTACCTGAGCATGATCGGGCTCTACGCCATCGTCACCGCGTCCTCCCGGCGCACGCGCATCTACCTCGACCACCTCCGCGAGGCGCACGGCGAGCAGATCGCCCTCAAGGAGCAGCAGGTTGCGCTCAACCGGCGCCTGAGCGATGTGGAGCGGATGGAGGCGCTGGAGCGCCTGAGCGGGAGCATCGCCCACGACTTCAACAACTACCTCGCCGGGATCCGGGGCATGGCTGAGGTGCTCCTCGAAGACCAGCAGGACAACACCACCAGCGCCGACGACATCCGAGCCATCCGAGACGCGGCCGCCAGCGCCTCCGGGCTGGCGCTCGACCTGCTGGCCTTCTCCAAGCACAGCGGGGGCGGGACCGAGGTCATCGACCTCGCCCTGTTCCTGGAGGATCTCCGGGGTCTCACCTTGAGCCTGCTGGGCCCCTCCATCACCCTGAAGGTGGTCAAGCTGGCGGATCCTTGCACCATCCAGGCCACCCGTGACGACCTCCGGCGCATCGTCCTGAACCTGGTCACCAACGCCAGGGACGCGATGCCCGCGGGCGGCACCCTCACCCTCACCCTGTGGAGCGGGGTGGACGAGGGGTCCTCTCACGCGGGAGAGCGGCGGGTCGAGCTGCGGCTGGAGGACACGGGCGCGGGCATGTCGAGCGAGGTGCTGCAGCACCTGTTCGAGCCCTTCTACACCACCAAGTCCGAGCAGCGCGGGTCCGGGCTGGGCCTCGCCACGGTGTACGGGCTGATGATGCGGCACCGCGGGAGCATCAGGGTGGCCTCGCACCAGGGGCGGGGTGCCCGCTTCACCCTCTCGTTCCCTGTCGCCGCCACGCACTCCCACAGGGAGGACCCGCCGGTGCCCTTACCCGCTCGCCTGACCGGTAGGGTGCTCCTCGCAGAGGACGACCCGATGGTTCGCGGGGTGGTGTCGCGGCTGCTCAGGCGGGCAGGCCACCAGATCGCCGCGGTGGCGAGCGCCGAGGAGGCGCTCCAGTGGCTTGATGACGCGCCCTGGACGCCGCAGGTGCTGCTCACCGACGTCATCATGCCCGGACGGAACGGGGTTGAGCTCGCCAGCATGATGCGGGGGCGCGTGCCGGACCTCAGGGTTGTGTTCATGTCGGGCTTCACCGGCGCCGCGCTGGAGTCGCAGGTTGGGCCAGTACACCACGCGCCCCTGGTGCTGAAGCCCTTCGCCGCAGAGGACCTGTCGCGAGCCCTCGACGAGGTGCTCCGCACCCCTCCTCCGCCCTTGCACATCGGCCCAGCTTCAGGCTAAATAATGGCGTGCGCACTCCTCGCGCGCAGGAGGTCTCCATGCCGGGCTACAACAAGTCTCAGTCCAAGGCGCCAGCCCAGAAGGGCAAGGGCCCCGCGCAGTCAGCGCCCACCGACTACGGGTCCAACATGGCCCAGAAGGTCACCGTCGCCGGCCCCGCGCCCCAGAAGGGCGGCGGCATGAAGGACGCCATGCAGGACATGGGGCAGGTGGCCAGCCTGGACGGCGGGTTCACCTCCAAGGCCGGCGGGATCGTCGACGCGATGGTCCCCAACGACGGCGACTCGGGCAAGCTCAAGCTCAACGTCAACCTGCCTGTGGACGCGAGCGGCACCGTGAAGGTCGCCTTCGAGTTCAACACCGAGATGTCCCGCACCGACAAGGGCGTGAAGGGAAAGGTGCGGCTGGGCGGCGGGGTGATCGCCTCCAAGGAGGCAGACCTCTACTTCTTCACCGCCAAGGTGTTCGCGAAGATCGAGGCCTTTGGCTATATGGAGGCGGAGGGTGCCTCGGGCAAGGCGGTGTTCGACCTGTTTGGCCTGGCCATCCACCAGCTGGTCGCCAAGGAGTCCACCGACCTGGCGGAGGCCATGTTCTCCGGGCGCTATATCGCCGGGGTCGTCAAGGGAATGCGTCGCGATGACTACGTCGAGGCTGGCCTGGGCATCGAGGCCTCCGCCGGCGGCGAGCTTGGCAGCACCACGCCCTCCGGCCACGAGATCTCCGCGAGCCACGACGCCAAGGCCGAGGGCATCGCCGCGACCCGCTACCAGAAGAACCGGAAGGGCCAGATCTACGAGAAGGACGCCTCCAAGGTCGGGGCAGAGACCTCGGTCGGCCTCAAGGGCAAGCTCCCCCCCTTCGATGCGGCGGGCAAGCTGACGACCAAGTACGGAAAGGGGTCGCTGGAGGAGATCGAGGCCGAGCTGTCGGGTGAGGCCATGATCTCCGGAAAGGAGCTGTCGAGCCTGGCCCAGGGAGGGTCCCTGCTCTCCGGGATGGTGAGCCAGTTCGGCAAGCTGATCGGCGGCACCTCGGGGATGATGAAGGACGGCACCGCCGCGCGCAAGGTGGGAGCCTTCGCCTCGCTGGTGGGGAGCGCCACGGGGCTGGGCAACCTGGCCACCGGCGCGTCGATCAAGGCCATTGACAAGATGGGGAACATGGGGGCCAAGCTCGGGCACAAGCTCTCCATCAAGGGCACCTACGACGTGGGCAAGAGCGACTTCGGGCTGGAGCTCACCCTGGAGCGGGTGTCGGAGATCTCCTACGGCGACGCCGACAAGGACACCTTCGCGGTGGTGGCAGAGAACATCCAGCGCGTGTTCCAGATCAAAATCTAGGCGGGTGAATGGCTAGCGAACGGATCAAGATCGGCCCTGAGGTCCGCTTCTCGGGGCCTGAGGGTGTGTCCCTCACCGCCGAGGACGTCTCGATGGAGGTCCGCTACCACGGCGAGACCCCCACCGAGTTGCTCCTCCACCTCAGCGTTCCCTGGGAGACCTGGGAGCAGATCGATCGGGGCGCCTGGTTCCACCTGGAGCCGGAGCACAGGGGAGGCACCTTCTCGGGGGCCCTGGACCCGGAGAAGCGGGTGGAGCTCGAGCTCGCCCTGGACAGCGACGAGTTGACCACCCTGGCGCTGCTCACCGAGGACTACTGGGAGATGGGCGGGCTGATCCGGGGGGACAACCTGGACCGCTCGTTCAAGCGCCAGTCCTCTTGGTACGCCCACAACGTCAAGCAGGCGCTAGGCCCCATCAAGGTGGGCTTCGCCACCACCTGGTCTGGGCTGCTCTAGCCCCCCCAGCCTGCCCCTGGCGCGTTAGTCTGCGCCAGGAGGTCGGAGTGGTCGGGCTGCTGCTGTCGCTCTTGTTGTCTGACGCGCTGGGGCGCGATCTGGAGCACACCCTGGGGCGCACCCAGGTGCAGGTGCTGTCCGCGCCCTCTCACCTGATCATGGGCCGGACCCCGGCTGAGCTACAGCTCGCTGAGCGGCTGGAGCGCCTGGGCTACACACAGGTGCACACTCAGCCCAGGCGTCCCGGCGAGTACTTCATCGGCCACCAGCGGGTGTGGGTCTACCGCCGGGCCCACAGCGCGGCGGGGCGCCGCTGGCCCGACGCGCTGCTGGGCCTGTCCCTCACCGACGGGCGCATCAGCGGTGCGCTCAGCCCCGACGGCGCCCCCCGCAAGCTCCCCGAGGGGCGGGGCTGGTGGCTGGAGCCGGAGCTGCTCTCCACCTCGCTGACCGAGGTGCGGGCGCCGGTGATCCCGGTGCGCCTGGAGGCGCTCCCCGAGCGGGTCTGGAGGCCGCTGCTGGCTCTGGAGGATGACCGCTTCTTCGAGCACGCGGGGGTGTCGCCCCGGGCGGTGGCCAGGGCCGCGGTGGCCAACGCGAGGGCGGGCCGGTCGGTACAGGGGGGCAGCACCCTCACCCAGCAGCTGGTCAAGAACCGCGACCTCACCCCGCGCAGGGGGCTGGACCGCAAGGCCTCGGAGGCGGTGCGCGCCCTCACCCTGGAGGCGCGCTACTCCAAGGAGCAGCTCCTTCAGGCCTACCTGAACACCGTCTACTACGGGCACGTAGACGGGGTGGCCCTCCACGGGCTCGGAACCGCGGCGCGGGTCTACTTCTCCAAGGTCGCTGCGGACCTGACCCTGCCCGAGGCGGCCACCCTGGCGGCGGTGGTGCAGGGCCCCAACGCGCTCTCTCCCCTCAACCACCCCGACGCCGCCCGCGCCAGGCGCGACCTTGCCCTGAGCCGCATGGAGGCGCTGGGGTGGATCCGCCCTGAGGAGGCCTCCGCCGCACGGGCGACGCCGCTGGTGCCCTCGCGCAGCGCGCCCACCGCGCCCCTGGGCAGGCACTTCCGCCAACGGGTCCACGCCGAGGTGCAGGCGCGACACCCGCGCCGGCTGGAGCGGGGCCTGGGCCTTTCGGTAGAGACGACCCTCGACCCCTGGCTCCAAGCGCAGACCGAGACGGTGGTACGCCAGCACCTCGATCCGCTCCAGGATCGCGGCACGTCCCATGGGGACACCCAGATCGCGGTGGTGAGCCTGCGCGGGGACTCCGGAGAGGTGGCCGCCTGGATCGGGGGCGGCTCCGACAGCCTGGATCGCGCCTCCCTCGCCAGGCGGCAGCCCGGCTCCACCATCAAGCCGCTGCTGCTGCTGGAGGCCTTCGAGCGCTGCGGGCCCCAGAGGCCCCTCCACCCCGCCAGCCTGATCTCGGACCAGCCCCTCACCCTGGAGTTGGGCGACGAGCAGACCTGGTCGCCGAGCGACTACGACGGCAAGAACCGGGGGCTGGTGAGCGCGCGGGTCGCCCTGCGCGACTCTCTCAACCTGCCCTTCGTGCGGATCTCCCAGTACTGCGGTGCGGACGCTCAGAGCGCGCTGCTGCGCCGAGCCGGGCTGGAGCTGCCCTCCCCCCCTCCCCCCTCCTTCGCCCTGGGCGCGGTAGAGACCACCCCGGTCGCCCTGGCGAGCGCCTACACCGCCTTCTCGGACCTGGGGGTGGTCTCGGAGGCCCACACCCTCCTGCGGATCGAGACCCCCCGGGGCCGCCGGCTCTCCGGCCCGCGCGCGAGGCGACACAGGATCAGCTCGCCGCAGAGCGCCTGGCTGGTCCGGGAGCTGATGCGCGGCGCGGTGGAGGAGGGCACCGGCAAGCAGGCGCGGATCAGAGACCTCGACGTGGCCGGCAAGACCGGCACCAGCACCATGTCCAGAGACGCCTGGTTCGCGGGCGAGGCGGCGGGCCTGGTGACGGTGGTCTGGCTGGGCCAGGACGACGGCGGCAGCCTCCAGCTCACCGGGGGCAGCGGCGCAGCGCCTATCTACCGCGATCTCAGCGCCAGAGGCGCCCTCGCGGCGGGGCGCGGCGCGGTGACACAGCCCCGCGGCATCGTCACCCGCACCGTCGACCCCGCCAACGGCCTCGTAGTGGGCCTGGGGGTGCAGGTGGAGGGGGTGGAGGAGCAGTTCCGCGAGGGCGCCATCCCGCGCGCCTCACGCTTCTGGCGCAAGAACAAACCGGCGCGGGTGATCGAGTGAGTGGCTCGCGTGTCCGCGACATCGAGGTCGCGGATCCCACCTCACTGGCGGACCGGCGCGCCGACCACAGCTCAACCCCTTCCATTAGAACACTCTTTTCGACACCTCTCGTCACTTGGCACACAAGCTGCAGCTCATCCGTTGTCAACCCTGGAGTCTCCATGAGAACCCCCCTACTCGCGCTGCTCGTCCCGAGCCTCCTCACCGCCTGCGCCGACTACAAGATGGCATCCGAGGACTACGGTGAAACGGCTGACACCGGCTACTCGCCCTCCTGGGACAGTGACGCCGACACCGACGCCGACATGGACGCCGACACCGACGCCGACACCGACGAGGACGGCTGGGCCGCCGAGGACGAGAACGACTTTCTGGCCCTGCGCCCGGCACAGACCGACGTCTTCGTGTTCGTGGCGAACCCCTCCCGCGGGACCATCACCCGCATCAACGTGGAGAACAAGGAGGTCCTCACCGCCAGCGTCGGCAAGAACCCCTCAGCGGTGCTCACCACCCCCGACTACGGCACCGCGGTGGTGTTCAACAAGGGGGACGACTCGGTCACCGTGCTCGACGCCCAGACCATGGAAGGCCCAGAGATCGCGGTCCGAGACAACTTCAACAGCATGGTGATGTCCCCCGACGGCGAGTGGGTCGCCCTCTGGCACTCCCTGGCCGCAGAGCAGGACGACGACGTGCCGCCCACCGGACTGCAGTCCTTCAACGAGGCCTCGTTCGTCAACGTGCGGAGCGGCGACCACTACCCCATGGCGGTCGGCTTCAACCCACGCGGCATCCAGTTCACCCCCGACGGGACCCTCGCGATCGTGGTCTCTGACGAGTACCTGGCGATGGTGGACCTGACCGCACAGCACCTCACGCCAGACCTGATCCAGGTGGCCGACGACCTGCTCGACCCGCCCCGCGCCGAGGAGGTGCTGATCACCCCCAGCGGCGAGTACGCCTTCGTGCGCCAGTTCGGGGCCCAGGACCTGCTGGTGGTCGACCTGCTGGTCGGCTCAAAGGACCGGGTGCCGGTCGGCCTCAACCCCACCGACCTCGACCTGAGCCCAGACGGCACCGAGGCGGTGGTGGTGAGCCGCGGCTCGCACGAGCTCTACCTGCTCGACGTAGCGGCCCCCCTCGACGTCCCCAGGGTGCTCACCATGCCGACCGAGGACCCCTTCGGCTCGCTGCTCTTCGACCCCAGCGGACGCCAGGCGGTGCTGTACACCACCGCGGTCGCCACCGACCGCTACGCCTCGTGGGACCTGGACACGGACGAGATCACCCTCCGCCCGCTGGTCAAGCCGGTCAAGGGGATGGCGGTCACCCCCACCGGCGACACCCTGATGGCCTTCCACACCCAGGGCGACGTCCCGGACGCGGACCCCACCTCGCCCTTCTACAACCAGTGGGCCCTGTCCCTCATCGACCTGGACTCTTTCCGGACCAACCCGCTGCTGCTGGACGCGGAGCCCGTCGGCTACGCCAACTCCTACACTGGCGAGCACGGCTATTTCGTGATGAAGGACGTCGACGCGCTGGTCAAGCTCCGGTACGACACCCTGCTCCCCGACGTAATCCCCCTCAAGAGCAAGCCGGTCTACGTGGGCGTCTTCCCGCAGCTCGACGGCGTCTCCGGCGAGCCCGCCGCGTGGGTCAGCCAGGAACACGACCTGGGCCGGATCTCCTTCTACGACCCCGACGACAACACCCTCGAGACCATCACCGGCTTCGAGCTCAACTCCCAGATCGAGGACTAAACCATGCGCGCAACCCCCTTCACAACTCTGGGCCTGCTCGCGCTCACCGCCCTGCTCGCCTGCGGCGTCCCGGAGCAGGCCTCGCGGGAGATCGGCGAGACCTGGGACGCATCCCACACCGTCGCGCTGCAGGACGGCATCTACCTGCGCATGCTGCGCCACAACGCCCTGGTGCGGGTGACCCCCGACGGCTCGGCCACCCCCATCGACCTGGGCGAGGGGCAGATCTCCAAGATGCTCCCCTCCCCGGACGGGACCAGCCTGGTCGGCTTCGTGGCCCGGACCACCTGCGACGCACCGCAGGACGAGCTCGACAAGATGTCGCTGATCTCCGACTGCCCCTTCGAGGACCGGGTGGCGCAGACCACGCTGGAGCTGATCCGGGACGGCGCCGTCGCGGCCTCGCTCGACGTACCAGCGACCTACAACGCCCTCGCCTGGTCAGACACCGGCGCCAAGGCCATCGCGTACCTGGATTTCGAACAGCTCGATGCCAACACCAACCTGGGGGTGATGGATCTCACCTCGGTGATGGTGGTGGACATGGCTTCCGGGGCGGCCACGCCGGTCTCTGTGGGCTTCGCGGCGGACCGCATCCTCTTCGCGCCCTCCCGCGAGGTGGGCCAGGACTCAACCTCCGCCGTGGTGCTCTCCCAGAGCTCGGTGGCGGTCATCGACCTCTCCGGCGACACCCCCGAGCGGGTGGTGACCTTCCCACTCACCCTCGACCCGGACCAGCGCGTCAACCCGGTGGGGGTGGAGCTCACCCCCGACGGGCAGTACGCGCTGATCTCGGTCCAAGGCCGAGACGACCTCTACGTGCTCGACCTGGTGAACCACTCGGTGAACATGGTCTCGCTCTCGTACCTGCCCACCGCGATGGCGGTGGACCAGCGGGTAGATCGCACCGTGTTCGTCTACCAGTCACAGTCGGTGGCCGACATCTTGGAGCACGACCTGTTCGAGCTCCAGAGCGTGCCCCTCGACGAGCCGATGGCCGACATCCTGCAGGGGGACGGCTTCGCGCTGCTCTACAACAACAACAACGCCTACTACCACGACCTCTACCGCCTCGACCTGGAGACGGGGGACCTGCTGGAGTACCGGCTCCAGAACCCCATCCTGTCGCTCCAGATGGCGCCGGCCGAGGACTTCGCGATCGCCCTGACCCGAGCCGAGAGCGGGTACGGCAGCGGCATCGAGGGCTACTACGACATGTCCCCCGGGATGGAGATCCTAGACCTGCGCGACACGGAGCGGGCGAGGTCCACCCCCTACCTGCTGGAGCAGCCCGCGGCGGGCCTAGCCTTCTCCGCGACAGAGACCGCGCTCTACGCCCTGATCCTCCAGCAAAACACCGACTACCTGTACCAGCTCGATCTCTACACCGGCCAAGCCACCGAGGTGGACCTCTCCGCGCCGCCGTTGGACCTGGGGACCCTGGCCGACGGCACCTTCTACATCACCCACAAGGCGCCCTATGGCCTGATCTCCTTCTACGACGCCGCCACCGGGGCGGTGACCGAGGTCCGCAACTTCGCCCTGGACGGCTTCTTCGACGACGACCTTCTCACCCTCCCGGAGGTGGAGTGATGCGCACCCTCACCCTCGCCGCCCTGGCGCTCCTCACCTCTGGCAGCGCCCTCGCCGCGGACCACGAGCTGTCCCTGGAACTCGGCACCCTCAGCGCGAATGACCACGACTGGAACTGGTACACCGACAGCAACGCGAACCTCCCCTCTTGGGGGCTCCGGGGGGCCTATGCCTTCCACCAGAACCTGTCGGCGGTGGTCGGCTACCACCACGTCCGGCGGGGCGCCTCCCTGTGGCAGGAGGAGGAGGGCAGCGCCGGGAACACCTGGTTCCTCGGCAACGAGATCACGGTGGGCGTCCACGCGGACACCGGGAGCATGAGCAGGGTCTTCGCCCCCTACGTCAACCTGCAGGCGCTGGTGTTCACCGGCTCCCTCCATTTTGACGGGGACATCGAGGACGACGAGAACCCCGACGAGATCTCCGAGTCGGCGATGAGCCTGGGCGCCCTGCCCGTGGCAGGGCTTGAGGTCAGGCTGCCGATGAACCACTCCAGCTACACCGCCGCGGTCTTCGCGGAGGGCGGCTGGGCGGTGATGGGCCCTATGCAGTACGAGACCCTCGGCGATCAGGCGATCGGCGGCTTCGTGTTCCGCACCGGCGCGGGGGTCCGCTTCTAGCTTGCACCCCCGCGCCGCCCGCGCCCTTGGCCGCGAGACCAGGGGAAAGACCGCGCCGGGTCGGCTCCGCCGACTCGACGCCTTCGTGTGCGCGGTGCTGCCCGAGCTGATCCGCCGCCCCGGCCCAGCGCCCTTCGTGGACCTGGGCTTCGGCTGGCTGCCCCTCACCACCGCCGACGCGGCGCGCACCTTCAGGGTGCTCAACCCGGCTCTGCAGGTGGTGGGCACCGAGATCGTACCCGAGCGGGTGCAGGCGGCGCAGGCGTGGGCTGACCCGCAGACCCGCTTCCTCTTGGGCGGCTTTGAGGTGGACCCCGGACAGCCGGCGAGGCTGATCCGCGCCGCCAACGTCTTGCGGCAGTACGGCGAGGACGAGGTCGCGGGGGCGTGGGCGGCGATGGGCGCCCACCTGGAGGAGGGAGGCTGGCTGCTGGAGGGCACCAGCGACCCGTCAGGGCGGGTGATGGTGTTCAACACCCTCCAGAAACGCGGCGGCGCCCTGCTCCCAGAGGGCTTGCTCTTCTCGCTCTCGCCCCGCGAGCCCTTCGAGCCCTCGGTGCTCCAGCCGCGCCTGCCGAAGAACTACATCCACCGGGCGGTGCCAGGCGAGCCGGTGCACGACTTCATCGAGGCCTGGCACCGAGCCTGGCTGGCTCACCGGCACCTGGAGGTGTTCGGGCGCCGGCAGGTGTGGGCGGAGACCGCTAGGGCCCTGGCGAGGGACTGGCCGATCGACCGGCGAAGGTGGCTGCTGCGGCGGGGCTACCTGTGGCTGCGGCGCTCGCCCTAGGGCTGGTGCGCCCGGGGCGGATGCCGGGGGCCGGGGTGCAGGCCATCCACGAGCAGGACATCCGGCCCACGCGCCCGTCCCCGCTCACGATAGCCGCGGCTTCGCATCGGCAGCTCCTACGCTCTGGACGAGGTCGTGCTCATCGTGACCGATCGGCTCGGGCTCAGCAGCCCCTCCCGCCCCAGCCACGCCCGTGACGCGTCCCGGCAGGGTGCTAGCGCGAACGAACCGCCGTTGTTGGCGCGCGCCTCGCTCTCCGCGCCGGGCGCTGGGTCACTCCGAGCCCCGGACAAGCCGTTGGTTCCAGGACTCTGTGCGCTCGGACGGGATCTCCTGACGGGCGCCCGCGGGGACCAGGCCCCAGGGGTCAAGCCGAGGACGCCCGCCGTGGGGGCTGGGGCCCACGGTGGGCTGCCCAGGTTGCGAGGGCGAGGCCAGGAGCCGCGGGCAGGAGTGGACAGACCGCGCTGGTCCATCAGCCAGGACAGTCGCACGGGAGGCGCTTCATCATTCTACAGGAACCATCCGGTGAAGTTGCTCGTCGAACCTTCCAGACTGAAAACGGGCGCCGAGTCGCTGGGCGTGTCGGCGCGCGACCGCCGTTCCATGGGCAGGAAGAGCACTGTTGGGCGCGACTAGCGCAGGAACAAGGACCGCGTCGAGCGGCCAGCGGATCGGGGCAGGAGAGACCGCTGGGGACAGGCTGGGTGGCGCCGCAGGGTGAGCGGTAGCACCTGGCAGACCGGCCCCCCGGGGGTGCACAGGCCCCGCGCCCATCGCGCGCGCTCAACGCGCACCCCCTCTGCTCCTCCACCGCGCTCCCCTGGCCTCCGGGTGCGCCCCTGATAGAAGCTCCGCCCCACGCGTCCGGCTCCTGCCCACGACAGCCGTCGATCCCACAGGAGGATCCTCTGCTATGGAGGACATCGCGAAAACCGTGACGATCGGCTCGGGCTCGGCAGGCCCTCGCAGCCCCCGCCGCGGCCGTGGAGCGTCGCGACCTGGTGCCAACACGAACGAACCAGTCTTATCGGCGCGCGACGCACGCTCTGCGCCGGGCTCTGGGTCATGGCGAGCCTCGGACATGCGGGGGATTCCACGACGTTGCGCGCTCGGACCGGACTTCCAGCCTGATACCAGCGCCCGGTTGAACGGCGCGGTGGCGCAGGAAGCGCCTCGAGGGCGAGGAGGGAGGCCGCAGGCGGTTCCCCCCCTAGTCCAGGCCGACCGTCGAGGCCCTCGAGGGGCGCGTCCCGGCGACCCGATTTGCAGGGATGGCGTGGGAAGGACGGGACCCCGCCGGCGGCGCCGGTCGCCGCAGCGCGGTGAGCCGGCCCCCCGGCGATCGCGCGGGACCTCATGCTGGCGCCACCTCGGACGGCACAGGCGGACGGCGACGCAGCGGCGCACGACGCCCTGGCCCGGCCCACCGATCTAGCGGGAGGGCACCCCGTCCCAGTAGAGCCAGCGCCCCTCCACCCGCAAGAAGCGGCTGCGCTCCCCGAAGGAGGCGTCGCGCCCCCCCTGACGCAGGGCGGCGTGGAAGCTGACGAAGCCCTCGTCGCCCTCTGACCCGGCTGAGAGCACGGTGAGGCCCACAAAATCGGTGCCCTCACTGAAGCGCCGGACCTCCTCCAGCCAGCGGCCCCGGTCGGCCTGCGCCTGGGGGCCAGCGGGGTGGGTGGTGGCGAGGATGTAGGCGGCGTCGCCCACCGCGTAGGCGGCGTAGCGGGAGCGCATCAGGGCCTCGGGCGACTCGGCGGGGGCGCCCTGGTGGAGCCTGCGGCAGCAGCGCTTGAGCTTCAGCCCGCTCCCGCAGGGGCAGGGATCGTTGGGGCCGTGCCTCCCCACCTCAGCCCTCACCGTGTTGGCGCGCGGCCCGGTTGGCCTCTAGCTTCGCCAGCTGATCCGGCATCAGCGAGAGGAAGACGTTCTCGCCCTCAGCGTGCACCTCGCCCGCGTCGTTCACCAGGGTAGAGCGCACGAAGAGCTTGCGTCCGTCCACCTCCTGCACCTCCGCCCGCGCGGTGACCACCGCGCCCAGCGGGAGCATCTTGCGGAAGCGGGTGTTGAGGCCCACCGCCACCACCCGGAAGCCGCGCCGCCAGGCGAGCAGCCCCATCAGCTCATCGAGCACCGCCGCCATGCTGCCCCCGTGGGCCACCCCCGGGGGGCCCTGCACGTCCGGGCCGAACCACACCTTGGCGAAGAGCACGTCCTGGTCTTCCCCGACGTAGCAGCGCAGCCCCAGGCGGGGGTCAGAGGCGACGTAGGAGTGGTGGCCCAGCTCGTGGGTGCTGGGGACGGGCGTCCAGCCGGGGAGGCCGGAGAGGTCTGGCGCGCTGCTCATGGGGGTCCTCTCATGTTCCGGTCGTCCTATTCGAACTTTGAACTCAATGCGAAGCGACACCGCCCGATTCGACAGCAGATGACGACGAGGTGCCCGCTGCTCCAGCCCTACCCGCTCCGCACCGACCGACCGCACAGGGTCCTCGCATGGCCCAGGTGGCAGGATCTGGCCGAGTTGGACCTGCTGCTCAAGACCTTCGCCAGGGCGCTGGTGAACCGGGCTGACACCACCCTGGTGCTGCGCCACGACGCCGAGCGGGACGGGGACACCGCCCACAACATCCGGGTGTTCCAGGAGCGCTACGCGCTGGTCTTCAACGCCGAGGACGAGCTCTCGGTGCTGATCCTGGACGAGGTGCTGCTGGAGGGCGACCTGCCCAGGCTGGGCCTCGCGCTGGACGCGGTGATCGCCCTGCCCTCCTCCGAGAACCCCGAACGCGCCGTGTTCATCGAGGACCTCGGCTGCAGCGTCCTGCGGAGGGTCTCGGACCTGGGACCGCTGCTTCCGGGCGCTCCGACCTCCACCCCCCCTCCCCGCCGCCGCAAGGACGGAGGCGACGCGGCCTGGACCGCCTGGGTCCAGGAGCTGCCCGCTCAGGAGCCTCAGCTCTCCCTCGCGGTGCTCGACGCGGCCCTCTCGCTCCAGCGCCGGGCGGGGCTGGACCAGGGGGGTGCCTCGCTAGGGGACCGGCGCGGCGCGGCGCGGTCGCTGCTGGAGGCGCGGCTGGCGCCGGCGCCGCTCACCCTCCTAGCCTGTGATCCCACAGTCGCCGCGGCCACTGGCCCCTCCGACCTCCCAAGGCAAGGGATGCGCTGGGTCCACCTCCACGGAGAGCGCACGGGCGGCGCCCTCAGCGCGGCGCTCTCCGCGGCAGATCACCTCTGCTGCGCCCAGGGGCTGGCGGTGGTGGAGGGCTTCTTCGACCCCCTGGCGCCCCAGCTGACCTGGGCGGTGATCCGCTTCCTGGACCGCAACCCCTACGCCTTCCTGCCGCTGCTGCTGGTGGAGCACACCCTGCTGCTGGTGCGCCCGCGCAGCCACCGCCCGTACCGGGACTGGGTGCGCGACCACCTGCCGCGGGCGCTGGTGCGGCGGGGGCAGCCGGAGGTCTCGCTGAGCCGCACCACCTTCGCTGAGGAGCTGCCGCTGCTCACCCTCTGCTCCAGGGGCGATGGACCCGCGCTGAGGGGCCCGGACTGGGACCGAGAGCAGGTGCTGTGGTAGCGCCGCAGCGGCTCGCTCCGCGACACAATTCTGAGCATTATGTCTCAGGTACTGGGTGGGCAGCGGCGCCGCGATAGCCAAGGGAGCCGACAGGGCCACGGGGCGCCTCAAGGGCTCCGCGCGATCGGTCCCGCGACGCTTGCCGCAAAGGTCATGGGAAATCCACCCAAGTTGCTGATTCGATCCTCAAGAGACTAAACCGGCGCCGAGCCGCTGGGCACGTCGGCCCGTGATCGCAGTTCCCCGGGGAGGGCGTGTGCGCTGGTACACGACGCGCCCAGGAATGAGGGCACGCGTCGACAGGCCTGCGAGTGGGGGCCCACCCGAGAGCGTAGACCTTGCTCCTCCGCCTGCTCACAGCGCACCTGCGCCCGTACACCCGGTCCATCGCGGCGGTGATCGGCCTGCAGCTCCTCGCGACCATCGCCTCGCTCTTCCTGCCGAGCCTGAACGCCGACATCATCGACAGCGGCGTGGTGCTGGGCGACAGCGACTACATCACCCGCACCGGCGCGGTGATGCTCTCCGTCTCGCTGCTCCAGGTGATGAGCTCGATCGGGGCGGTCTATTTTGCCGCCCGCACCGCGATGTCCTTCGGGCGCGACCTGCGGAGCGCGGTCTTCCGGCAGGTGGCGGCGTTCTCTAGCAGGGAGGTGGCCCTGTTCGGCGCGCCCTCGCTGATCACCCGCACCACCAACGACGTGCAGCAGGTGCAGATGCTGGTGCTCACCGGCGGCACGATGATGCTGATGTCCCCGATCATGATGGTCGGGGGCGTGGTCATGGCCCTGCGGGAGGACGCGGGCCTGTCGTGGCTGCTGCTGGTGGCGGTGCCGCTGCTCGGCGCGGCGGTGGGCCTGATCATCTCACAGATGATCCCCGCCTACCGGGTGATGCAGCGGCGCATCGACGAGGTGAACAGGGTGCTGCGCGAGCAAGCCACGGGGATCAGGGTGCTTCGCGCCTTCGTCCGCGAGCGCTTCGAGGCGGAGCGCTTCGGCGAGGCCAACCGCGAGCTGACCGAGGTCTCGCTGGGGGTGGGACGGTGGATGGCGGCGATGTTCCCGATCATCCTGCTGGTGCTGAACGCCTCTAGCGTGGCGGTCCTGTGGTTCGGGGGCCACAGGGTCGAGGCGGGGCTGATGCAGATCGGGTCGCTGACCGCCTTCCTCACCTACCTGATCCAGATCCTGATGTCGGTGATGATGGCGAGCTTCATGATGGTGATGATCCCGCGGGCCTCGGCCAGCGCCGACCGCATCGGCGAGGTGCTCGGCACAGCCTCCTCGGTGCGCGCGCCCGAGCGGGGCGTCACAACCCTCGACCAGCGGGGGCAGCTCGAGGTGCGTGACGTCAGCTTCTCGTACCCCGGCGCCAGCCACCCCGTGCTCTCCGCCATCCGCTTCGCCGCCCGCCCCGGAGAGACCACCGCCATCGTCGGCTCGACCGGCGCGGGGAAGACCACCCTGCTCAACCTCATCCCCCGGCTTATCGACGTGACCGAGGGCAGCCTGCTGGTGGACGGGGTGGACGTGCGGGAGCTCGACCCCGACATCCTGTGGTCCAGGATCGGGCTGGTGCCGCAGAACCCGCTGCTGTTCTCCGGCACGGTGGCCTCCAACCTCCGCTACGGAGACCCCGACGCCACCGAGGAGGAGATGTGGGCGGCGCTGGAGATCGCCCAGGCCAGAGACTTCGTCGAGGCCATGCCCGGCGGGCTGGAGGCCCCCATCTCGCAGGGTGGCACCAACGTTTCGGGCGGGCAGCGGCAGCGGCTGGCCATCGCCCGCGCCCTGATCCGGCGGCCCGAGCTCTTCCTGTTCGACGACTCCTTCTCGGCCCTGGACCTGGCCACTGACGCCAGGCTGCGTCGAGCGCTCAGGCAGGTGACCGCGGAGGCCACCGTGATCATCGTGGCCCAGCGGATCTCGACCATCACCGACGCGGCCCAGATCATCGTGCTGGAGGACGGGGGCGTCGTCGGCATCGGGGACCACGAGGCGCTGCTGGCCTCCTGCCCCACCTACCGCGAGATCGTCGCGTCCCAGCTCAAGGCGGAGGTGGCGCCATGAGCCCCCGTGACACAATGAAGGCGACCGAGCGCATCCAGGGGCAGGGCGGCCCGGGCAGGGGGGGGCCCTTCGGGCGCGGGCAGATCGGGCAGAAGGCGATGAACTTCAGGGGCTCGGGCAAGCGCCTGCTGCTCCTGTTGCGCCCGCAGCGCGTCAAGCTGGTCGGGGTGGTCGCCGCCGCGGTGACCAGCGTGGCCCTGTCCTCGGTGGGGCCCAAGGTGCTCGGCAGGGCCACAGACCTGATCTTCGCCGGGGTGATCGGGAGCAGGCTGCCTGCGGGGATGAGCAAGGCGGAGGCGATCGAGGCCACCAAGGCCGCGGGGCAGGCTCACCTGGCCGACCTCCTGTCGCAGGTGGACGCGGTGCCGGGGAGCGGCATCGACTTCCACGCGGTGGGGGCGGTGCTGCTCCTGGTCCTCGCCCTCTACGCCACCTCGGCCCTCGTCGGCTACCTCCAGGGCTGGTTGCTCAACGACGTGGTGCAGGCCACCGTCTTCCAGCTCAGAGAGCGGGTGGAGGAGAAGCTGAACCGGCTCCCCCTGCCCTACCTCGACCGACAGCCCCGAGGGGAGCTGCTGAGCCGGGTCACCAACGACATCGACAACGTCTCCCAGAGCCTCCAGCAGACCATGAGCCAGCTGCTCACGTCGGGGCTGACGGTGGTGTTCATCCTCGCGATGATGTTCTACGTGTCGCCCACGCTGGCGCTCATCGCCCTGGTTACCATCCCGGTGACCGTGGTGCTGGCGGGGCTGGTGATGCGCCGCTCCCAGGCCCAATTCATCGCCCAGTGGCGGCGCACAGGCGCGCTCAACGCCCAGATCGAGGAGGCATTCACCGGCCACGCCCTGGTCAAGGTGTTCGGGCGCCAGCGAGAGGTACAGGCCACCTTCGACGAGGAGAACGAGGCGCTCTACCAGGCCGCCTTCAGGGCTCAGTTCCTCTCGGGCCTGATCATGCCGGTGATGACCTTCATCGGGAACCTCAACTACGTGATCATCGCGGTGCTGGGCGGCCTGCGGGTGGCGAGCGGCACCATGAGCCTGGGCGACGTTCAGGCCTTCATCCAGTACTCCCGCCACTTCACCCAGCCGGTCACCCAGGTGGCCTCGATGATCAACCTGCTCCAGTCGGGCGTGGCCTCCGCAGAGCGGGTCTTCGAGCTCCTCGACGCCGCCGAGGAGGAGCCCGACGCCCACCTGGCTGCCACCACCGCCGCACCCCACGGGCGCGTCACCTTCGAGGGGGTCTCGTTCCGCTATGACGACGACAGGCCCCTGATCGAGGACCTGTCGCTGACGGTGGAGCCGGGGCACACCGTCGCCATCGTCGGCCCCACCGGCGCGGGCAAGACCACCCTGGTCAACCTGATCCTGCGCTTCTACGCGCTGAACGCCGGACGGATCACCCTCGACGGCACCGACATCGCCCAGCTGCGCCGCGCCGACCTGCGCTCGCAGATCGGGATGGTCCTCCAGGACACCTGGCTGTTCAAGGGCACCATCCGCGACAACATCGCCTATGGGCGCCCCGACGCCACCGAGGAGGAGCTGATGGAGGCGGCCCGCGCCACCTTCGTCGATCGCTTCGTCCACAGCCTCCCCAACGGGTATGACACGGTCATCGACGACGAGGGCAGCAACGTCAGCGCCGGCGAGAAGCAGCTGATCACCATCGCCCGCGCCTTCCTCGCCAACCCCGCCCTGCTGATCCTCGACGAGGCCACCAGCTCGGTCGACACCCGCACCGAGCTGCTCGTCCAGCACGCCATGGCTGCACTGCGCTCGGACCGCACCAGCTTCGTCATCGCCCACCGGCTCTCCACCATCCGCGACGCGGACCAGATCCTGGTGATGGAGGAGGGAAAGATCGTCGAGCGGGGCAACCACACCGCGCTCATCGCACGAGGCGGGGCCTATGCGGCGCTGTACAGTGCCCAATTCCTGGGGGCGGAGGGGGTGTGAGCGGAAGCAGGCCCCCGCTCCCACACAGGTCTGCGTCGGCTGGACCCAGCCAACAAGCCCTGGTCCACCTTGCCCCAGAAGGCCTGGCCCCCATACCCCTCACCGCGCCCCCCCACCAGCGGTAAGAACCCCACCGCCGTGATAGGCAGGTCCCTGCAAACCGCGAGGTGATGATGACCACGGCCCGAGGATCGGCCGGCCCGAGAGGCCCAGGCGTCCGCTCTGACTGCTGGATCTCCGTCGAGCTCCAAGAGCGCGGCGGGATCGAGCTCAACGTCCGCTCCAAGGTGGAGGTCCTGTACGGGGCGTCCATCCGCCAGCAGCTCCTCGACGGCCTGCGCGCCCTGGAGGTGGAGCACGCGCGGGTGGAGATGGAGGACGCGGGGGCGCTCCCCTACGTCATCGACGCCCGCCTGGAGACCGCCGTGCGGAGGGCGCTGCCGGACCTGGAGCGCGAGCTGCTCCCTCCCCTGCGCATCGCGCCTTCGGCCACCGCGCGGGACCGCTTCCGCCGCTCGCGCCTCTACCTGCCCGGCAACACCCCCAAGCTGATGGTCAACGCCGGCCTGCACGGGCCCGACGCGGTGATCCTCGACCTGGAGGACGCGGTGGCGCCCGCCGAGAAGGACGCGGCGCGCTGCGTGGTGCGCAACACCCTGCGGGTCATCGACTTCCTCGGCGCAGAGCGCATGGTCCGCATCAACCAGGGCGAGCGCGGCCTCGACGACCTCAACTGGATCGTTCCCCACGGGGTGCAGCTGGTCCTCATCCCCAAGGTTGAGAGCGGCGCCCAGGTCCGGGCCGTGGCCTCGCGCGTCGCCGATCTGTGCGCCACCGTGCGTCGGCAGGAGCCGGTGTGGCTGATGCCGATCATCGAGAGCGCGATGGGGGCCCTCAAGGCCCTGGAGATCGCCACCGCACACCCCTCCGTCACCTCCCTCGCCATCGGGCTGGAGGACTACACCGCCGATCTAGGGGTGCAGCGCACCAACCAGGGCAGCGAGAGCTTCTGGATGCGCTCCCAGGTGGTCAACGCCGCCCGCGCCGCGGGGGTGCAGCCCATCGACACCGTGTTCTCGGACGTGGCCGACGAGGAGGGGCTGCGCGCCAGCGTGCTGGAGGCACGCTCCCTGGGCTTCGAGGGGAAGGGCTGCATCCACCCCCGGCAGATCCGGGTGGTCCACCAGGCCCTCGCCCCCACCGCCGATGAGGTGGGCAAGGCCCGCAAGATCGTCCTCGCCTTCGAGGAGGCGGAGCGGCAGGGGCTAGGGGTGGTGAGCCTGGGCTCCAAGATGATCGACCCCCCCGTGGTCAAGCGCGCCCTCCACACCGTCCAGCTCGCCATCGCCACCGGCACCCTCACCCCCACCTGGCGGGAGGCCTAGATGTCTGAGATGATCCGCAACGCCGCCGGGCGCATGGTGCCCACCCACGTCAACGGCGAGCCGGTGGTCCCCTTCCAGGGGGTCGGCAAGTACCAGCCTCAGGGCCGCAAGGCCGGCCCCCCCATCCCCACCGCGGCCGACTTCCCCGCCGACGGCGACAAGCGCGTCGCCACCCTCAAGGAAGCCCTGGTGCGCGCCGGGCTGCGGGACGGGATGACCGTCTCCACCCACCACCACTTCCGCGACGGCGACCTGGTCGCCAACCAGGTCTTCGACGCCGCCGCCGAGCTCGGGGTGAGAGACCTGCGCTGGTTCCCCTCCGCCGCCTTCCCATGCCACAGGCCGATCCTGGAGCACATGAAGCGCGGGGTGGTGCGCTGGATCGAGGGCTCCCTCAACGGCCCCCTCGGCGACTACGCCTCCAAGGGGCAGATGAACGGGGTGGCGGTGCTCCGCTCCCACGGAGGGCGCTGGCAGGCCATCCAGGACGGCGAGGTCCACGTGGACATCGCGGTGATCGCGGCGCCCACCGCCGACGCCTTCGGCAACGCCACCGGCGATCGCGGCCCCAGCGCCTGCGGCTCGCTCAACTTCGCCCTCGCCGACTCGCAGTACGCCGACAAGGTGATCGTCGTCACCGACAACCTTGTCCCCTTCCCCTGCACCCCCTGGCAGATCCAGGGCAACAACGTGGACGCGGTGGTGGTGATGGATCAGGTGGGCGTACCCGCCAAGATCATCTCGGGCACCACCCAGATCACCAAGTCCCCCGACCGCCTGCTGATCGCTGAGCTGACCGCCAGGTTCATCCGCGCCACCAGCCTGTACCGGCCGGGCTTCTCGATGCAGGCAGGGGCGGGCGGCACCGCCCTCGCCACCGCGATCTACCTCAAGGAATACATGCGGGAGGACGGCGTCACCGCGGCCTTCATGCGCGGCGGGAGCACCAAGTACCTGGTCGAGATGCTGGAGGAGGGGCTGATCGGCGCCATCCTCGACGGGCAGACCTTCGACCTGGAGGGGGTGCGCTCGATGCGCGAGAACCCCCGCCACGTCGCCACCAGCCCCTTCACCTCGTACAACTACCACGGGAAAGGCAATTTCGCGTCGATTGTGGACTTCGTGGTGCTGGGCGCCACCGAGGTCGACGTGGACTTCAACGCCAACGTGGTCACCCACTCGGACGGGCGGATGCTCCACGGCATCGGCGGCTGGCAGAACTGCCTCACCGCCAAGGTCACCATCCTCCCCATCCCCTCGATGCGCGACCGCATCCCGGTGCTGGTGGACGAGGTCACCACCCTGGTGGGTCCCGGCGAGCTGATCGACGTGATCGTCACCGAGCGAGGCGTCGCCATCAACCCGCGCAGGCAGGACCTGATCGACCAGGCCACCGCCGCGGGGATGCCGGTGCGGTCCATCCAGGAGATCAAGGCCGAGGTGGAGGCGCTCTGCGGAGGCAAGCCGGCCAAGCCGCGGCTCACCGACGAGGTGATCGGGGTGGTGAAGTGGGTGGACGGCACGGTCATCGACACGATCTACAGGGTAGACACGGACAAGTAGCGACACAGGGCGCGGAGGGGTCGATCGCGTTAGCTTGGATGATCACCCCCCGCCCTGGAGTCCCCCATGTCCGATCTCGGCAAGCGGATGTTCTTCGTCATCGGAGCGCCCCGCTCGGGCACCACGCTCCTGATGCGGATGCTCAACGTCCACCCGGAGATCGCGACCCGGCCCGAGCCGCACCTGATCACCCCCCTCGCCCACCTGGGCTACTACGCCCACGTCGACAAGGCGCCCTACGACCCCTTCCAGGCCCACGAGGCCGCCAAGGCCTTCGTCTCGGAGCTGCCCAACGGCGAGGCCGACTACCTGGACGCCCTGCGGGCCTACGCCGACACCCTCTACGGGAGGATGCTCGAGCCCACCGGCAAGCGCTACTTCCTCGACAAGACCCCCGCCTACGCCCTGGTGCTCCCCTTCCTGGTCAAGCTCTACCCCGACGCGGTGTTCGTGGTGCTCACCAGGCACCCCTTCGCGATCTTCTCGTCCTACGCCAAGTCCTTCTTTGACGACGACTGGGACGCCGCGCTGCGGTTCAACCCGGTGCTGGAGCGCTACGTGCCGGCGATGGCGCGCTTCCTGCGCGACCGCCCGGTGAAGCGCCTGGTCCACGTCCCCTACGAGGAGCTGGTGACCAACCCCGAGACCCACCTGCGGCGGATCTGCGAGGCGGCGGACCTCCCCTACCTGCCCGAGATGATCGACTACGGCGAGAAGGCGGTGGAGGGAAAGGGCCTCGGCGATCCGATCGGGGTGAAGGAGCACAGCCGCCCCACCACCGCCTCGATCCACAAGTGGGCGAAGGGTGTCGCCGGCAACGACGGGAGAATGAACCTGTTGGAGCGGTCTATCGCCCTGGTTCCCGAGGAGGATCTCGCGGTGTGGGGCTACAGCCGGGAGTCCCTCTGGGAGCCTATCCAGCAGGTGGCGCCCGAGGCCGCGGCCAAGGCGCAGGAGAAGCAGAAGAAGAGGTGGGACCGCCACCACCTGGAGCGCAGGGCGCTGGTGGTGGTCCGTCGCGACATCCACCGCAGCCTGCTGGGGCGGATGCTCAAGCGCGCGCGCTTCTTCCTGGACGTACTGCTGCGCGAATAAAGACGGTTGCAGCGGAGTAACTTGCGCGGCAACCGGGGACCTTGCTACCCTCGCGAGACACCTCGGAGGTACTCGTGCACCTGCTCCTCGCCCTCTTCCTCGCGCCAGCCGCCCACGCCGGGGGCTACTACTACGCCGACTCCGGCATCGTCGCCTCGGGCAGGGGCAACGCCGTGGTGGCGGGAGCAGACGACTACTTCGCCCAGCTCTACAACCCCGCCGCGCTGATGAACGTGGACGCGCCCACCTTCAGCTTGGGCGCCACCTCGGTCCGGCAGGCCATCACCTTCAGCCGGCTCGACGAGGACGGCACCTTCCAGGAACCTGTCAGCAACGACCCCGCCGGCTTCTACATCCCCGAGCTGGGCTTCGCGATGCCCCTGGGAGAGAAGCTGGCCCTGGCGGTGGGCTCCACCACCCCCTTCACCCCCGACTACCTCTACGACAGCCACGGACCTCAGCGCTACACCGTCTCCTCCGCCACCCTCCGCCAGGCCTGGATCGGGCCCTCGCTCGCCTACCAGGCCACCCCCTGGCTCGCGGTGGGCGCCGGGGTGAGCTGGAACTTCCTCACCGTGAACCAGCACCTCAGCGTCACCACCACCGGCAAGGACGAGCCCACGAACGACGTGGGCGTGGACGTGTCGCTGAAGGACATGGACAACCTGCACGGGAACATCGGCCTGCTCTTCACCCCCGCCGAGGGGGTGAAGGTCGGCCTGTCCTACCTGCCTGGCGCCACCTTCGACCTCACCGGGCCGATGACCCTGGACTTCTCGGAGCACGTCTTCTGGACCGCCGGCATCATCGACGCCGAGACCTACACCGACGACGAGGTGCGGATGCAGATGAAGCTCCCCGGCATCGCGCGCCTGGGGGTGTCGGTCCAGCCGATCGAGGGCCTGGAGGTGGAGGTCGACGGGAGCTGGGAGCAGTGGTCGCGCCTGGAGGAGATCGTCATCGAGGGGGTGGAGATCACCATGCACACCGCCCTCGGCGACCAGACCGCGCCCGAGTCGTTCAACCTCCCCGCCGGCTTCCAGGACGCCTACTCCCTGCGCCTCGGCGCAGAGTACGACGTGGCCGAGCTGCTCAGCGTCCGGGGCGGCGCGATGTACGAGAGCCCGGCGATCCAGCCGCAGTACATCGGCGTCTCGCTGGTGGACACCGGCAAGGTGAAGCTCACCGGCGGCGCCACCCTCAAGCTGCTCGACGGGCACCTCAACCTCATCGGCGCGGTGGGCTACACCGCCTTCGGCACCCAGGAGGTGCGGGACTCGGTGCTCACCCAGTCCAACGCGATGGGCGACGAGGCCCTGACCGTGGGCAACGGCGACTACAGCTCCCACGGGCTCACCGCGGGGCTGGGCGCGGCCTACCGCTTCTGATCCGGCGCGTCCGCGAGGGGGAGCCTGACCTCGGCCAGCGCCCCCCCGTGCTCCTCCGAGCTGAGCGACACGCTCCCCCCCGCGTCCGAGACCAGCTGGTGGGCGATGTGCAGGCCCAGGCCGGTGCCGGTGGACTTGGAGGTGGCGAAGGGCGCGAACAGCTCCGCCTCCGACAGACCGCCGAGCCCCGGCCCCGAGTCGCGCACCGAGAGCAGCAGCGCCCCCTCCAGCGCCTCGGTGCGGACCTCCACCCGCGGGTCGTGGAGGCCCTCCACCGCGTCGACGGCGTTGAGGAGCAGGTTGTGGAGCAGCTGCCGCGCGGCGAGGGGGCGCATCGCCACCCCCCCGTCGCCCCCTGCCAGCGACAGGTCCAGGCGGACGCCGGCGGCGACCAGCCGCGGCTCCAGCTCCCCGGCCACCTGCCGGATCAGGGGGTGCAGGGCACAGCGCTGGAGCGGACCACGCTCGACCACCGCGTCCCCGTAGTGCTGAAGCAGGGCCTCGATGTGGCCCACCTGCTCAAGGATCTGCGCGAAGCGCGCGTCGTCGGGCCCGGCGCCCCGCCCCAGCTGGGCGGTGGCCTTCACTACGAACAGCGGCTGCCGCAGCTCGTGCACCAGGGTCGCGAGCGCCATGGCCCTGGGATCTCTGGCGTCGCTCATCGGGTCCTCCCGTTGTCCACCCGCACCCCCGCCTCACAGGCAGGGCCCTGGTTGCCGAAGCCATCCACCGGCGCGACCTGGAGGGAGTAGGCGCCGTCGGGCGCTACCGCCCCCAGGTGATCGCGCCCGTCCCACACGAAGCTGGCCGCCACCCCGGGCAGGCGCTCCTGCCGGATCAGCCCCCCCTGATCGTCGCGGACCCTCACCCGCCACGACGCGGGCAGGCCCTCCGCCCCCCACGCCAGCAGCGCCTCGTCGGCCTCATCGCCCACCCCGGGATCGCCGTCCGGGCGGAACACGGCCCGATCCAGCGCGCAGCCCACCGCGGCCTCCGCCCCCGCGGGCAGGTCCCCCAGGTGCCCCACGTAGTCCGACGCCTGCCCGATGAGGGCCCCGTCCAGGCGGATCCCGTAGCGATCGCGCACCTCGCGCGAGACGGTGAGCTCCCAGTGCCCCGCCGCCCCGTCGAGCGGGGGCGAGAGGGCGACGGTGAGCACCGGCCCCGCGGCGCTCACCTCGACGACCTCCACCGGATAGGGCCCCACCAGCCCGAAGTCCTCCACCGCGGCGGACACCTCCTCAGACAAGCGCAGGGTCAAGCTGTCCACCGTGTCCAGGGTGTCCCCCACAGGGTCCTGCTCCCACACCACCGGACGCAGCAGATCGCCGGTGACCGGGAGGGTGAGGGCCCCTGCCCCCTCCGGGGTCCAGGCGCTCAGGGTCGCCCAGTCCCCCCCCAGCACCCCTGTGGCGTCCCAGCTCAGCGCGCCCCGCCCCGCGTCGTCCAGGGTCAGGCTCAGGCCCGCACCGGTAGGCGTGGCGCCCACCAGCGCGCCCGCGTCCACCCGGGCCCGCACCGCCCCCCCCGCCGCGGGAGCCCCGGCGCAGTCCAGCGCGGGCCCCACCACCACCGACAGCTCCCCGCCACCCGCGGAGAGCCCCCCCGCGTCCGCGGCGAGGGGGACCGGGCCCGCAGGCTCCCCGTCGTCCCACGCCGCCCACGCCTCGGAGGCGCCCTCTGCGGCGCAGCCGGCGGCGTCCACCACCAAGAAGCGGAGCGTGTGGGCCCCCACCGCGTCCAGCACCGCGATCGCCCCCGGCTCCCCGGTGAGGCTCACCCCGTCGGGGCCGCTCCTGCCATACAGCACCAGCCCCGCGTCGCCCGCGGTGGACCAGGACAGGCTCACCGGCAGCGAGGCCTCGTCCGCGTCGGGGTCCCAGCAGGCCACGGGGCGCCCGTGCTCGGGGAAGCGCACCACCAGCGTGGGGCCCGCCTCGCAGGCCTGCACCACCGCGAAATCCTCGCTCTGTCCCGCCAGGCCCGCGCCCTGCGCCCACAGGGACTCCGAGAGCTCGGGCTGCGCCCACGAGAGCCGCCCGGAGGCGGCGCCGTCCAGCATCACCACCTGCGTGCCGCAGCCCAGATCGCTGCCCGGACAGAGCGAGAGGGTCGCGTCCACCAGGGCCCTGTTTCCCCACAGGTCCTGCGCCTGCACCGAGAAATCCACCGCCTCGCCCACCCACACCCACGGGGCGGCGAGGGAGGGCACCAGCGCGACCGCGTCGCCGGGCAGGACCGTCACCAGGCCGCTCTGACCCAGCACCACCCCGTCGCTCCCAGCGCTGATCCTGGCCGCACCGGACAGGGTGAGGGTGAGGACCGCGTCCACCTCGCCCGAGGCGTCCGCCGCGACCACCTCCTCCCCGCCCACACCGCGCGCGTCCCACAGGGTCAGGGTGGGGTCGGAGTGGACCGCCCAGGGGTTGCCCCAGGCGTCCGCCGCCCTCAGGTGGACCGGGAGCGGCTCGCCCGCCACCACCTGCTCCAGCGCCGGAGTCACCGCCACGGTCGCCACGGGCCCGTTGTCTACCCCCACCGCCACCTCGGGCGCCAGCAGGCTGAGGCCCGGCACCTCGCCCCACAGGGCTCGATCCCCCGCGGTGAACAGGGCACACTCCAGGGCGGCGGTGGTGTCAGGCCCCCCGGCGGGCGCCCCGCAGCGGACCTCCCCCAGGGCGTCGCGCACCGCCAGCCCGGGGACCGCGTCCAGCCCTAGCGCGTTGCCCCAGCGATCGCGCACCGAGGCGGCGAGGGGGTGATCGGCCCCCGCGGTCCAGCGCCCCTCGCCGGGGATCAGGGCCACCTCCGCCGCCGCCGCGGGCACCACCCGGTAGGGCAGCGAGCTCCCGAACAGCCCCGCCGCGTCCGCCTGCAGGGTCACCGCCTCGCCCGCCACCACCGCCTGCACCTCGCAGAAGCGGGTCTCACTCCCCAGGCAGGACCAGCCCACCACCCCGCCCTCAGAGTCGGTGAATTGCAGGGAGCCGGCGGTCCACTCGGCCCGGTTACCCCACGCGTCCACCGCGCTCACCAGCGCCTCCAGCGCCTCCCCCGCCACCACCTCATCGGGCGACACCTCCAGCGCGAGCGCCACCGGCTCGCCGGGCAGCACCTGGAAGTCGGCGGAGCGCCCCACAGGGCCGAAGAAGGTCTCAATGTGCTGCGACGGACAAGCGCCTGTGCCGCTCGCGGCGCTCACCTGCACCCACAGCTCCTGCTCGCCCCCCAGCTCCGACACCAGCCGCAGCAGGCTCCCGCACCCGTCGCGGAGCAGCACCGTGTCCACCGGGTCATCGACCAGGTTTCCGAACGCGTCCAACAGCGTCAGGGTCAAGGGGAAGGGCTCCCCCGCCGGGACCGAGAAGTCCACCGACGGCAGCCCGATCTCCAGGTGGGTGTCCGCCCCAGGCTCCCACTGGAGCTTGATGTCGCCCCCCGCGATGCCAGAGCGCTCGTTCGCGGGCCGGGCCACGACCCGCACCACCCCGGGGGTGTCGATCGAGAGGCCGACCGTCGCGATTCCGTCGTCACCCAGGCTGCCGACCAGCCGGGGGCCCTCCGCGCGCTGGTTCTCCAGCGATCCCGCCAGGAACGAGACCGAGCCCTCGGTGTCCTCCACCTCTACCACCACCTCCAGATCGTCGAGCACCCGATCGCCCTCTGGGTCCACCAGCTCCACCACCAGCGCCGCGCTCTGCTGCACCGTCCACACCACCTGGTCGGCGTCCACAGACAGGCGCTCTGCCCTGGTGGAGGTGACGACGAAGGCCTCCTCCAGCACGTCCACCCTGCCCGTGGGGCCGGTGAGGACCAGATCGTAGAGCCCCGGAACGATCCCCGCGGGCACCACGGCCCACAGGGTCGAGAAGTCCTCCAGGCTCACTCCCACCAGCTCGGCGCTGCCCCCCTCTCCCGACAGGCGCAGCCCAAAGCCCGCGTGGACCACCGGCTCCGCGCCCCCCTCGGTGCCTACCTGCAGCTCGGGGAGGAAATGGACGCCCGTCACACGCACCGTGGTGTCCTCGCCGGAGTAGCCCGAGGCCGGCTCTACCCCGGTGATCACCGGGTCGGGCAGCTCAGCGCCGTGGCAGCCCCACAGGGCAGGCAGCGCCAGCCAGCCCGTGTGGCGCAGCCTGGGGCGTGGTGCGGGGGTGAGCGCAGCGCTGAGTAGAGGCGACATCATAGGAATCACCAAGGTATCCGATAACCGACGAGACCCGCGACACCCCCGACCGCGCCAAGGTATCCGGCCTCACCGCCGGAGGAGGTCTGGGAGGTGGCGCGGGCCTCAAACACCAGCTCGCCCCCCGGCGAGCGCCAGCCCACCCCGCCGTACGCCGCGAAGCCGACCGGTAGCACGCTGACACCGCTGGCGACGAGATCTCCGTCGTACCACACCCGCTCGGAGGCGGTAGTCACCACCGCGCTCACCCCCACCCAGCGCGACCACTCGCTGGGCTCTTGCCGGAGCGCCAACCCCAGCGAGAGGGGGAACCAGGAGGCCTGCACCCGCGCCTGCCCGTAGTCGGTCGGGACCTGGTCCGACTGCTGATACCAGCCGAGCCCCAACCGCAGCATCACCGACTCAGCCACCATCGGGGTGCGCAGGTCCACGTCGGCGGACAGCATGGGCGCCTGCACCGACCCCAGGTTGCTCATCGCCCCGATCACCAGCCCCGCTGAGCGCTGGACCCTGGGGAGCAGGAGCTGCACCCTGGTGGTGACGGTGCGCCCCTGCGAGGAGGCGGTGAGCAACACCTCCTCCCCCTCCTCCGCCGCGGGGGGGTAGAAGAGCAGCGCCCACGAGCCGTCATCGAGGGGGCGCGGGTCACCGAGCTCGCCCCTGTCCGCGCTCACCACAGGGGGCAGGTCCCGGATGACGCTCCCCGCCCGGTCCAACAGGCGCACCCGCAGGGTCGCGACGGAGCGGGATCCGGTCACCAGCACCGAGGGCGCGTCCAGCTCGATCGAGGCCACCCTGCCGCGCTGGAGCGCCACCGTGACCACGTCCTCCAGGTCCGCCCTGGGAGGGCCGCCCTCGCCCCCCTGCGAGAGGTTGATCAGGCGCTGCGCGGCGACGTAGGGGGTCCGCGCCGCCACCAGCGCCACCTCACCCCAGGCCTCCGGCTGCAGCAGGGCGCTCGCCCAGCCCCTGCTGTCGGTGGTCGCCACCACCGCGTCGGTGCCCGACGAGATCACCACGTCCTCCCCCGAGAGGGGGAGCCCCTGTACGTCGAGGGCCCTGACGAAGACGTCCACCGTGCCCTCGCGCGCCCCCGCCCGGTGAGTCAGCGCCAGGCGCGAGAGCGGCCCGGCCCCCAGCGGGAGTATGGCGCTGGCGCGCAGGGTGTCCTCGTCGAGCCCGGAGGCGACGAGACCGTCACCGCGGTACTCCCCGCGTCCCTCGCGCAGGATCACCTGCCCTAGCTCCGCCTGCACCTGCACCCCTGACAGGGGCAGCGGGTCCCCCCGCCCGTCGTCGAGCCGCAGGCTCACCTCAGCCACCGGGAAGTCGGCGGAGACCTCGTCCGGCCACACCCGCAGGCTCAGGCGCTGCGGGCGCTTCTCGGGCCCTGGGACCTTGAACTCGGCCCGAGAGGCCTCCCCGATGTGGCACACCACCCTGGTCGCCCCCAGCGGCTCCCGCTGAGGGATGGGCACCGCCCACTCCCCCACCCTGCCGAGCGACACGATGGGGAGCGGCCCGAAGACCCCTTGACACTCCGGGGGCTTCCCGGTCCACGGCGCGCCGCTCGCGTGGACCGCGGACAGGAAGGCCACCGGAGGCGCCAGCCCCTCGCCTCGGAAGCCGGACACCACCACCGAGAGGCTCCCGCTGCCTGGATAGGAGAGCGGCAGCACGGCCTTGGTGAAGTTTCCCAGGGGATCCGTGAACACCGCGTGGGCCTGCACCTCTCCGGGGTACTGGAGGATCCAACCGCTGACGATCCCGTTGGAGTCTGCGTGAAAGGGGCCGTATTCCCTGCTCCCGACCATGAGGGTGAGGGTGGTGCCCGGCTCGGTCTGGTAGCTCAGGCTCAGCTTGGCGCGCACCTGCAATCCGCCCCACACCGCGCTCTCGTCCCGGCGCGCGTCGCGCAGGCCGAAGGCGACGCTGCGGGCCTGGCTGCTGACCCCCAGGTCCACCTCGACCACCAGCCCGCCCTCCACCTCACGCACGGCGCGCACCGCTCCCTCCGCCAGGGAGACCTGCAGATCCGCGGGCGCGGGGAGGTCCTGCCCCTTGACGAGGATCTGGGCCCGGCCCTCCTCAGCGCTCACCACCACCCTGCCGGGGACCTCCATGCCGGAGGCCGGCCACAGCTCCACCGGAAGGCGCTCCACCTCGCCGCCGAGGGTGAGCCGCACCTCGCGGTCCTCTGTCCCAGGGGTGAGCCTGGCCTCCCAGATCCCTGGCGCGCTGGGGTGCAGCGCCGTCAGCACCCCGCCCTCGACCGACAGGCCCCTGCTGGGGTCCACCGAGAGCTGCACCGGCGCCTCCACGCCGGGGCGCAGCGGCCCCTCGCAGAGCACCACCCGCGGGGCGCCCGCCACCGCCAGCGCGGAGAGGAGCGCCCACATCACCGGTGTGAATACTCTATGGCGCCCCCGAACACGGGCCCCTTGGTGTCGCGCTCCACCGAGCCCGCCAGCTCCCGATAGTCGCCCATCACCCCTGTGGCCTCGATCTCCACCGGGTTGTGGCCCTCCACCAGCGGCAGCACCACCGAGAAGGCGCCGTCCCGGTCGGCCTGTGTCTGGAGCAGCGTGGCCCCAGAGCGCACCTGCACCGCCGCCCCCGGCTCAGTAGCCCCAGAGACCGCGACGGAGTCCTCCCTGGTGTTTCGCCCGGGCCAGCGCACGGTGAGCAGCAGATCCTCTGGGATCGCGCCCAGCTGTGGATCGGCGTCGCCGCGGAGGGTGAGCCGCTCCCCGCGCTCCAGCGCCCTGACCCCCTGCACCCCCACCAGCGCCGCCTCGCCGCGATCGACCTGGATCACCTCCACCTCACCGCTCACCGCCATCGCCAGGTCCGCGTCGGTCGCCAACACCTCGCGCCCTCCCGCGGTGACGGACAGGGCCCCGGAGCTGGGGCGCACCGTAGCCTGCAGCCGCCCGTCCTCCAGCTCCAGCCGCACCACCTCGGCGTCCACGCTGCGGACCGTCACCGACGACTCGGGGCCCAGGCGAACCCTGGTCTCGTCCCCCAGCGCCAGCACCGCCCGCGCGTCTGGCCCGGTGGCGACCCGCTGGTGCGCCGAGAGCCTGGTGCCGGGGCCAATGGTCAGCGCCTCCCCCTGGCCGCCAAGCAGGGACACAGGCCCGATGACCTCGGCGACCACCAGGGCCACACCAGCCTCGTCGCCGGTGAGGCTGGTGAGGATCAACAGCACCACCGCCCCCAGCGCGAGCAGCACCAGCACGAGGCGCGCCTTAGTCGACATGAGCGCTCCCATCGGGGAAGCAGAGCTCCCACTGGCGCTCACCGTCACGCCAGACGCCCCCCACCCGCTCCATCATCTGCCGCGCCACCCAGAGGATCCGGCCCGCGGTCATCCACTCGTCGCTCCCCCGCAGGCGCTCAAGCGGCATGCCCGCGTCCACCGCGATCACGACCAGTCCGTCGCGACGCGTGAGGCCGACCACCACCGCCCCAGAGGACAGGCCAGCCTCCAGCGCCCCGAGCAGCTGCACCAGCAGGTGACGGACGGTGACGTGATCGATGCGGGCGAGATGGGGACCTTCATCTTCTTCCAGCCGGATCTGCAGTCCGCGCTGCCGGTAGGGCCCCCGGACGAGCTCGACCACCTCGCGGACGACGGGACCTATGTCTACCACAGGTGCCTCGCCGGGATCGACCTCCTCGCGGGTAAAGCGCACCAGCGCCTCCACCACCTCGCGGCAGCGGAGCGCCTGCCCCTCCAGCTGGGCGAGCAGGGGGTCATCACCCGCCCGCACCCGCAGCACCTGGGTGAGCCCCAAGATCGCGGTGAGAGGGTTGTTGAGCTCGTGGGCGAGGCCCGCGCCCAGGTGCCCCACGGCGGCGAGCTGCCCCGACCGGACAAGGGCCTCCTGCGCCACCTCCAGCTCCCTGGTGCGCTCCTCCACCCTGTCCTGGAGCTCCGCGTTGAAGGACTGGATCTCCTCGCGCTGTGCCAGGAGCAACGCGGCGTTCTGGTCGAGCCGTGCCGCCATGTGGTTGAAGGCTCTGCCCAGATCTTGGACCTCCGTCGCCCCCGTGGGGACCACCCGCCGGGAGTAGGTGCCCTCGGCCACCTCTAGGGCGGACTCGCGCAGGCGGGTCACCGGCACCGCGAGGGACCTGGCCAGCACCCCGCCCACCGCCAGGGCCAGCACCACCGACAGCCCCAGCAGCTCAAGGGTCCACAGCCTGATGGCGCTCGCTGCGCGGGCGGTCACCGCGACCGGCTCGTACACCACCGCGGTCCACGGGGTGCCCACCACCGGCGCCAGCGCCCCGTTCACCTCGCCGCCGTCCAGGTCCAGGGTGAAGGAGGGCACCGCCAGCCCCAGGAGCGGCAGCAGGCTCTCAGTGTGGATCCCGTCGCCCGCGAAGATCGACGCGCCCGCCTCATCGAGCAGCAACGCCCCGCGATCTTCCCCCTGCTGCCGGCGCAGCAGCGCCCCAATCTGAGCCAGGGACAGCTCCGCCCCGAGGGCGTAGGGCTGGTCAACGCGCCAGGCCACCACCGGGATCGACGGGACCGCGTCACCCGGGGGGAGGTAGGGAGCGCCAAAGGCCACCCCGCCCCCCGGAACAGACGAGATGGGCAGCCGGAGGATCATCGCGGTGGCCCTCCCTGGGGCGGTGTCTCCCAGCACCAGCGGCGGGAGCAGGGCGCTGCCGTCGTAGGGATCGACCACCGCCGCGGCCACAGTGCCCGGCACCGCCAGCAGCACCGCCTCCTGGAGGCGCGCCTGCAGCTCGGGGGTGCCGGCGACGAAGGGCCTGTTCCACCCCTCCACCGCGCTCACCTGGGTCTGCACCCAAGCCTCAATGGCCCCCGCGAGCCCCGCCGCGTCGCGCTCCAGCAAGCGCGCGGCGCTCTCTGAGGCCTTCTGGGTGGACACCCGCATCGCGGCGGTGCCGGTGAGGGCCACCAGCGAGATGGCCACCAGCGCGATCGCCCCCGCGAGCTGTACCCACAGCCTCAAGGAGCTGCCGCCTCCCTGGGCAGGCGGACCTCGAACAGGGTCCCCTCACCCAGCCGGCTGTGGACCGTCACCGATCCCTGGTGCTTCGTGAGGATGCGGTAGACAATGTTCAGCCCCAGCCCCGTCCCGCGCCCAGGGGCCTTGGTGGTGAAGAACGGGTCGAAGAGCTGATCGAGGTTCGCCTCGGGGATGCCCTCGCCGTTGTCCCGCACCGCGAACCACACCCAGGATGCATCGGCCCAGGCGCGCACCTGCACCGCCGGCGCAGGGGACAGCCCGTCGCCCGCGGCCTCCACCGCGTTCTTGACCAGGTTCACCACCACCTGCTGCAGCTCGTTGGGGTGGCCCCTGGTCGGGAGCGGCCCCTGCGCCTCGACGGTGATGGCGCCGGTGGGCACCTTGGTCGCCAGCCCGACCAGCCGCACCCCGTCCTCCACCACCCGCGCGAGGTCCACCAGCTCCATCCCGTCCGAGCCCCTGCTCCGGGAGTAGCGGGTCAGCTCCTGCACGATCTCCTTGATCGAGCGAGAGTAGTCCACGATCTCACGGGCGTACCCCCGCACCAGCGCCTGATCGTCCTCGTCCAAAATCGCCTCGGCCAGCCCCATCACCCCGAACAGCGGCGAGGAGACCTCGTGGGCGATCCCCGCGGCGAGGGTGCCGATGCCCGCCAGCTTCTCGGACTGGATCAGCTCCGCCTGGAGCGCCCGCTGCTCCTGGATCGCGCGCTCTAGCTGGCGGTTCTGCTCGGTGAGCCGCACCAGCAGCGCCGCGTTCTCCCGCTGCATCGCCTGACGCTCAAAGGCCTGGCGCACCTTGCGCTGCACGTCGAAGATGTCCCTGGGAGGCTTGAGCAGGTAGTCGAAGACCTCCAGGTGCATCGCCTCCAGCGCCGTGTCCAGAGAGGCGTAGCCGGTGAGGATGAGCGGCATCACGTCCGGCTGGATGACCCTGGCGCGCCGGATCAGCTCCAGCCCGTTGATGTCGCCCAGGTTCTTGTCGGTGAGGAGCACATCCACCCCTCGCCCCATCGCCTCCACCGCCGCCTCACCGCTGGCGCAGGCGACCACCTCCCACGGCTCTCCCGCGAAGATCGCCTCCAGCGTCATGAGCACCGCAGGCTCATCATCTACCAGGATCAACCGTCCTCTTGTGCCGCCCGAAGCGCTCATCTCGGCCTCACTGTCGGGTGAGGGTAGCACATTCTCCTCCAGCGCGTGTCTGTGAGGTAACAGGCCCCCCACCACTTCCGCGCGGACAGCCCTTGCGCCCCGCCCGGTGGTCAGTGACAATGGGGGCTGGAGGCGTGCGCACCGCTATGGCCATCCGTACCCACATCGTCATCGTCAGCACCCTGCTCCTGGGGGCCTGGGGCCCATGGGGCAAGAAGGATCAAGCCGCCGACGATCAGCCAGCGAAGGAGGAGCGGGCCGCCCCTCTCACTCAGACCGTCGATCTCAGCGGGGCCAGCCCTCAGCGGGCGGACATCAACGAGGACGGCGTGCTGGACATCATCAGCTGGTACGAGGGCGGCACCCGCCTCATCCGGCGGGACGTGGATCTCAACGCAGACGGCACGCCGGACATGTACGCCTTCTTCGACACCGCCGGCTACCTCTCCCAAGAGGAGATGGACGCGGACTTCGACGGCAAGATCGACTGGATCGATCACTACCAGGGCGGCCGCCGAGTGTCTGCCGAGTCCGACACCGACTTTGACGGCAAGATGGACGTCTTCATCCAATACCGCACCGGCGCCGACGACCCCTACAACCCCTACCATATCGCCCTCAAGGAGCGCGACGTGGATGGCGACGGGGACATCGACTACTGCACCCGCTTCCCGCTGGGCAAGAAGCTGGTGTGGGACGGTCGCGAGGAGAACGTGGGGATGCTCCGTGACATCAACGGGGACCGCAACCCGGACTTCTGGGAGGGGGTCAGGCCCGGCGATCCTGCGGGCGTCGATCACCCCTGCGCGCTGGATGACGGCTCGAACATGTGCCTCTCCGCCGTGGACACCCTCACCACTCCCTCCCACCACCCGTGATGGACCACACCACGATGAAGCGCACCCTGGCCATCCCCCTGCTCCTGCTCCTGGCTGCCTGCCCCAAGCACACGCAGCTCCACGAGATCGACGTGGAGGAGCTGGGCTTCCAGCGGCAGATCATCGAGACCATCACAGAGGACGGGCTCATCCGGGAGGAGATCGACCTGAACCGCGACAAGCAGTCCGACGTCTTCAACTACTACCGCGAGCGCACCGGCGCCGCGCGGCTGCTGGTGCGCAAGGAGGTCGACATCAACCGGGACGGGGTGATCGACAACATCTCCTATTTCGACGAGGGCGGCGAATTGGAGCGGGAGGAGATGGACCGGGACTTCAACGGGAAGTTCGACTGGATCGACCACTACATGGACGGCCACAGGGTGATGTCCGAGTTCGACACCTCCTCCAACGGGCAGATGAACGTCTTCAACACCTACGCCAACGGGGTCATCGCCCAGAAGGAGCGCGACACCGACGACGATGGGCGCATCGACTACTGGGAGCGCTACGAGGGTGGGAAGGTGGTCAAGGTCGGCCGCGACACCGACGGCGACGGCAAGATGGACACGAGAGAGTAGGTTGAAGCGCGCACTGATTACCGGGATCACCGGTCAAGACGGCAGCTACCTCGCAGACCACCTGCTCGACCTGGGCTACCAGGTGTGGGGGGTGGTGCGCCAGACCAGCGCCGGTGAGTCCCCGGCCCTCGCGCGCCTGCGGGACCGGGTCGAGGTGATCCAGGGGGACCTGCTCGATCAGGGCAGCCTGAGCCGCGCGGTGCGCCAGAGCCGCCCCGATGAGGTCTACAACCTCGCGGCACAGAGCTTCGTGGGGCGGTCGTGGAACGAGCCGGTCCACACCCTGGAGGCCACAGGGATGGGTGCGGTGCGCCTGTTCGAGGCAGTGCGCGACCACGCCCCCGAGGCGCGGGTCTATCAGGCCTCCTCCTCGGAGATGTACGGCTACGCAGCCGCCGGGCCGGTAGACGCCACCGGCCCCTTCCTGCCCCACTCGCCCTACGGCGTCGCCAAGGTGATGGCCCACCACAGCGCCGCGGTCTACCGGCGGTCGCACGGCCTCCACGTCAGCTGCGGCATCCTGTTCAACCACGAGAGCCCGAGGCGCGGCCCCCACTTCGTCACCCGCAAGGTGTGCCGGGGCGCGGCGCTCGCCGCCCTGGGCCACAGCGAGCCCCTCGCCCTGGGCAACCTCGAGGCCCGCAGGGACTGGGGCTGGGCGCCGGACTACGTCCGCGCGATGCACCTGCTGCTCCAGCACCCAGAGCCGCTGGACATGATGGTCGCCACGGGGGTCTCCCACTCGGTCCGCGACCTGGCGCGCGTCGCCTACGCCGCGGTGGGGCTCCACTGGGAGGACCACGTCCGGCTGGACCAGGCCCAGCTCCGCCCAGCGGAGATACCCAACCTCACCGGCGACCCTACCGCCGCCGCCGAGCTGCTCGGGTGGCGACCCGAGGTGGACTTCGGTGAGATGATCCGGCGGATGGTCCTCGCCGAGCTGGAGCGCCTCACCCCCGCGGGGCTCCCGCGAGGGGCGCCGCCGCCGCGGGTGGACGCGCCGCCCCCCCACTAGCGCGGCGTTCAGGCTACCCCTCCCCTCGGGCGCGCTCTCCCCTGGCTGCCGCCCGTCGTCCTTCGCCTGCTTCAGCCAGGAGATCCGGCCCACACCTCCGTCCCATGCTTGCGACAACCGTCGATTCGCGGGTCAGATCCGGCGCTATGGACGACGTCGCGCTCGTGGTGGTCGATCGGCACGGGCTCTGCAGCCCCTGCACCGCCCGTGGAGCGGCGCGGCAGGGTGCCAACACGAACAAACCCGCGTTATCGGCGTGCGCCGCGCGCTCCGCGCCGGGCGCTGGGTCATGCCGAGCCTCGGACAAGCGGGTGGTTCCACGAGGTCGTGCGCTCGGACCGGAGCTCCGGTCAGCCCCAGGCACCCACAGGAATCCGGCTGCCCCCTTCGGTGTCCAAGGCCGCCCCCCGCCTCGACAGGCTCGGCCCGGAGGACCCGCGCGACGCTCTAGCGCCAGCGCGGCCCAAGCTGCTCCAGCAGCTCGGGGAGCCTAGTGAGCTGGTCCTTGGCGCACACCAGCAGCGCGTCGCCAGTGTCCACCACCACCAGATCGCGCACCCCCAGGGTGGCGACCAGGCGCCCCGGCGCGTGAATGACCAGCCCCTGCGCGTCGATCGACACGGTCTCCTCAGCGAGGGCCCGCCCCTCGCTCACCTCGGGCAGCACCTCGCCCAGGGCGCCCCAGGAGCCCAGGTCGCGCCACGAGAATTGGCCCTCCACCACCGCCAGCCCCTCGGCGCCCTCCAGCAGCCCCCTGTCCACCGAGGTGGCGGGGAGCTGCTCCCAGACCTCGCGGACCTGCACCCCAGCGGCAAGCGCCTCCATCGCCGCGCCACCGCCGGGGAAGCGGGCCTCAACCCTGGCCGCCAGGTCCGCTGGGCGCCACGCGAAGATGCCGCCGTTCCACAGGGCGCCCTCGGCGAGCAGCGCCTCGGCCTGGGGCAAGGGAGGCTTCTCGACGAAGCCACGCACCGCCCGCCCTCCCCCCACGAGCGGCTCGCCCGCCGAGATCCACCCAAAGCCGGTCTCCGGTCGATCGGGGCGCACCCCCACCAGGGCCAGCGCCCCCCCCCTAGCGGCGCCGGCCGCCAACTCCAGCGCCTCCACCCACGCGCCCCTGGGCGAGACCCGCTGGTCGGTGGGGAGCACCACCACAAGCTCAGCGCCCCGCCCCCAGGCCACCGCGCTGCCCCACAGAGCGCAGGGGAGCGTCGAACGGGCTGTAGGCTCTATCAGCACGTTCTCATCGGGAAGATCGGGGAGCTGGCGCCGGACCTCCTCCGCGAGGTGGGGGCCGGTCACCACCAGGATACGCGCCGGGGGCACCAGCCCCGCCAGCCCGTCCACCGCCTCCTGCAGCAGGGTCTGGTCACCGTCCAGCGGGAGCAGCTGCTTGGGCAGCCCCCTGCGCGACAGGGGCCACAGGCGCGAGCCCAGTCCCCCCGCCATGAGCACCGCCCAGATCACGCCTGGCCCGTGAACAGCGCGGGGCGGACTGTCTCCAGCGCCCTGTAGCTCACCACCGCCACCGCGTTGGACAGGTTCAGCGACCGGATGGGGCCAGACATGGGGATCCGCCACGCCCCGCGCGCCTGCACCAGCTCCTCAGGGAGCCCGACGCTCTCGCGGCCGAACACCAGCACATCGCCCGTCTGGTAGGGGGCCGCGGTGTGGGGGGCCGCCCCGTGCGACGAGAACAGGTGGACCCGCCGACCCTCGGCCCAGCGCCAGAAGGAGGCCTCGTCCTCGTGCACCTGGAGCTGCACATGGCGCCAGTAGTCCAGCCCCGCCCGGCGCACCGCCTTGTCGGAGATGTCAAAGGAGAACGGCCGCACTAGGTGGAGCTGGAGCTCCAGCCCCACGCACAGCCTCCCGATGTTCCCCGTGTTCTGGGGGATCTCGGGGTGGTAGAGGACGATGTGGAGGTCTGCGCTCATGCCACCAAGGATAACCCGCGCCGGCTGTCCAAGGAGCGCCGGACCTGCTACCCTTGCGCCATGTCTCAGCACACCTACGGCCCCTATACACCCGACATCCTCCTCGCCTCCGGCAAGACCTCCGAGGTCTGGCAGGCCCGTGGACCCAAGGGAGATGTCGCCCTGAAGATCGCCCAGAATGACGAGGCCAGAGACCGCCTGAGAGACGAGGCGGAGCTGCTGCGCTCCCTGCAGTTCAAGGGCGTCTCCGAGGTACTGGAGGGTGCGCCGGACCACAGCTGGATGGCCCTCAGGCTGGTCGACGGCCAGCCCTTCGATCGCTGGGCCTTGAGCCGCGCGACGCCAGAGATCCTCGCCGCGGCCAGGTCGCTCCTCGACACCCTGCACCAGCTCCACCTCGCGGGCTGGATCCACGGGGACGTCAAGCCAGCGAACGTCATTGTGTCGGCCAAGGGCGCCGTGACCCTGATCGACTTCTCGATCTCCGGGCGCGTGGGGTCCGGCGGCGGGCAGTTCGCCGGCACACCCGGCTACATGGCCCCCGAGCGGATCGACCAGGGGGCGCTCAGCGCGGGAACCGACGTGTACGGCGCAGGGGCGATGCTCTACGCGGCGCTCACGGGCCGCACGCCCTTCTCCACCAGGGAGCCGACAGCCCTCACCTACCTCCCGCTGGTGAGCCTCCCCACCCCCCCCAGCTCGTGGCGCCCAGACATCTCGGCCCAGCTGGGGCGGCTGCTGCTCTCGATGCTGGCCTTCCGCCCGGAGATGAGGCCCCGAGACCTCCGGCGGCTCGGGGCGGACCTGGAGGAGAGCGCGGCTGGCCCTCCTGCCCCCCCGCTGCTGGGGATGGAGGAGGAGCGCGAGCTGCTCCGCAGGGCGGTAGTCGGCACCCTCGCGGGCGAGCCGCGCATCGCGGTGATCTACGGCCCCGCAGGCACCGGCAGGAAGACGCTCATCACCGAGGCGGTGTACGCTGCCCGCAGAGAGGGCATGCCCTACCTGAAGGGGATGAAGGCGGAGGCCTACCACAAGGCCATCCAGTCCTCCAAGCTGCCCCCTGTGCTGGTGCTCACCGCCACTCAGCGCGGTGCGGTGGCGCTCGCCAAGGCGGTGCTCGCGAGCAAGCGCCAGGCGCTGATCTTCCTCCTCTCCAGCCACCCGCTGCCTGACCTCCAGGGGCCAGAGGTGGTCCAGCTCACCCCCAGCGCCCTGTCGCTGGAGCAGGCGCGACAGCTGTGCAGCGAGGCGTCGATCCCACCGGACCAGGTCACCGCCCTGTGGGAGGAGTCGCTGGGGATCCCCGGCTACCTCCACGCGGCGCTCCGCCGGGAGCTCCGCGCGCGCGGCGCACAGGTCGATGGGACGCTGCCTCCGGAGCTGCTCAAGCTGAAGGAGCTCCTCACGGGCGGAGACGAGGTCAGCCTCGACGCGCTGGCGCAGGGCATGGAGCTGGACCTGCTGGAGCTGGTCGACCTCTCGGAGATGCTGCTGCTGGAGGGGATCGCGACCTGCTCATCGGATGGAACCACCCTGCGTCTCGTCGGCGAGACCAGGCCCTGATCTCCTCGGGAGGGACGTCATGAGCGCACACAGCGCCACGGGCATGTTCACTGAGGCCCCGCCAGAGGCGGTGGCCGCGGAGATGGAGCGGCGGGTGAGGCGCTTCCTCGCCGAGCTCACTGAGGAGGCGCTGGCCTCGATCCTAGAGGAGGCCCACTACCTGGAACGCAAGCGGGTTGAGCTGCACCCCGAGCCCGAGGTAGAGCCGCTGCTCGACGCCCTCGCCGAGGCTCTGCTCAAGCGGGATCGCGAGGCGCGTGAGGCCGCGGCGCTGGCTCTGACCCGGCGGTGGGCCGAGGAGATCCACGGCGCCTTCTCCACCAGCGTCTACCGCTTCGCCACCAGGGTGCTCCCCACGGGGGTCGCGGGCCTGATCGTCCCCAGTCCCCGCAGACTGAGGGACTGGAGGCCCCCCTCGCTGGAGGGGGCGCTCCAGGTGGACGGGGATTTTCCCTTCCTGCAGGAGCTGGCCCGAGAGGCCACCCTGATCCTGGCTCCCACCCACGTCTCGAACATGGACAGCCCCCTGATCGGCCTCGCCCTCTACCAAGCAGGCCTGCCCCCGTTCCGCTACGGGGCGGGGCTCAACCTGTTCTCGAACCCCGTGATGTCCTTCTTTATGAGCAGGCTGGGCGCCTACACCGTCGACCGCACCAAGAGCTCCCGGCTCTACAAGCAGGTGCTCAAAGAGTACTCGGTGCGGCTCCTCACCACGCGGCAGCACTCCCTGTTCTTTCCCGGAGGCACCAGATCCCGGTCCGGCGGCCTGGAGCGCGACGTGAAGAAGGGTCTGCTGGGCACGGGGCTGACCGCCTGGCAGGAGAACCTGGAGGCCAACCGGCCCCAGGGCGAGATCTACGTGGTGCCGATGACCTTGACCTACACCCTGGTGCTGGAGGCCGAGACCCTGATCCGCGACCATCTCGCCGAGGCGGGCAAGCAGCGGTTCATCATCTCGGATGACGAGTTCGCCCGGCCCAGCAAGGTCTTCTCCTTCGCCCGCAGGCTGCTAGAGCTGGACGGCGGCGTGGTCGCCAGGCTGGGGGAGCCGCTCGACCTGTTCGGCAACAAGGTGGCGCGCAGCCGCCACGAGCGGGGGGAGCAGGCCTCGCACCGCATGGGCTTCGTCACCGACCGCGGGGGGAAGGTCGTGCGCGACCCGCAGCGGGACAGGGTCTACACCGAGCGCCTCTCCCGAGCGCTGACCGCGGCCTACCCCGGCCTGACCACGGTCACCTCCAACCACCTGGTGGCCCGCGTGGCGTGGCGCGCCCTGGAGGAGCGCGAGGGCACCACCGACCCCTTCCGCCTGGTCCGCACCCCCGCCTGGCGCAGGGTGGTCTCCAGAGAGGAGCTGATCACCCGCCTCAGGGCGGCGATGGGCGTCGCTGAGGAGGGGGCCGCCGCCCACAGGTGGCACACCCGCCTCCCGAGCACCGCGGAGGAGGCGCTCAGTGAGGCGCTGACCGCGTTCCGGCGCTTCCACCACAGCCGCGCCCTCGCAGACAAGGGCAACGTCCTGCGGATCGACAACCCGAACCTCTGTTACTACTACCAGAACCGGCTACAGCACCTGGGGGTCTGACGATGCAGGTAGGAATTCTCGGCGGCGGACGCTGGGGGCAGGCCCTCGCCAGAGTGGTGATGGCGGCGGGACACCAGCCGCTCATCGCCTGGAAGGACGTCAAGCCCCCACACCTCTTCCCCTCGTCCAACAAGCCCCCCGAGGTCTCCGAACGCTGCGAGCTGCTGCTGGTGGCAGCCAGCGGGAGCCTGGTGCGCCAGGCGATCCGCCTGGCTGCCCCCGGCCCCCACAACCGGGTGGTCGTCGCGGGGCGCGGCGTGGAGCCAGGCACCGGGACCTGGCTCACCGAGGTGGTGCTGCAAGAGAGCGACGTGCTCCGGGTGGGAGCCCTCGCAGGGCCCGCGCCGGTAGAGGAGATCCTCCAGGGGGGCCTGTGCGCCGGCGTAGTGGCGAGCCCCTTCAAGGAGGTCCAGGACCTCACCACCGAGGCGCTGCACTGCTCCCGCTACAGGGTCTACCACTCGCACGACCTGCTCGGCGTGCAGATCGCCAGCGCCGCCGTGCCGGTGATCGCCAGCCTGCTCTCGATCACCTCCGGCCTGCGGGGGGCGGGCACAGGCCTCAACGCCCTGGTGCTCACCCGCGCCCTCTCCGAGACCTCGCGCCTGGTCGAGGCGATGGGAGGAGCGCCCGAGACCCTGTACGGGCTAGCCGGCCTGGGCGACCTGCTCGCGGTCAAGGAGCAGGACCGCTACCGGGTGCCCCGAGGTGAGCGGCCCCCTGACGGCCCGGTTGCCCTGGCCCAGGCCCTCCTCCGCCTCGCCGCGGAGCACCACGTCGAGATGCCCCTCACCGAGGGCCTGGAGGCCTTCCACAGGGGCGTAGACCCGCTGGAGGTGGTGGGCGCGCTCATGGCGCGCAAGGCGCAGCCAGAGCGGCGCTAGCCGCTGACAGCGCGGCGCTACCCGCTGACAGCGCGACAGTCGGCGCCACGTCACCTGCCGGCCTTGGGCGTCCTCCGCCCCGGCGAGGTCCGCGCTAGCGCGCCCGCAGTGGTGCGATACGTCCGCTTGGCGGGTCCCCGGCCATCCCACACTCTGCGACGCCGGTGGCCACTGGACGCGACCGTGTCGCACGGCTTGCCTCAGCCCGGAGGGCTCGCGCGCTCCGGCCCGGCCCTCCTGCCGGTCCGGCTCCCCACCTGCCACCCCACCCCACCGACAGGGCCTCCGGCCCATGCGTCCGCCCCCTGCTCACGACAGCAGCCGATTCGCCGGGCAGCTCCAGCCCCATGGGGGACGTCGCGATAACCGTGGCCGATCGGCTCGGGCTCAGCAGCCCTTCGCCGCCCCCGCCACGCCCGTGGAGCGTCCCGCGGAATTCTATCACGAAGGAACAACCGTTATCGGCGCACGCCTCGCGCTCCGCGCCGGGCGCTGGGTCCTTCCGGCCATCGGCCAAGCGGGTGGTTCCACGACTTTGAGAGCTCGGACCGGACCTCCTGACCGACACAGAGGGGTTACTCCACACCTCACGGCTGAACGCGACCGCGCCAACAACCTCGAACAAACGCCGATCCAATAGGTGTAAAGTGTAAAATAGCATGGAAGAGCTCCTCCGCTCAACGATCTTGCTGTTGGTTCTCCTCAACCCCTTCCTCCTCATCGTCTACCTCATCGACGTAGTGCAGAAGCTCGACCAACGGCAGTTCGCGCAGGTGCTGACCCGCGCCGGGCTGATCGCCTCGGCGGTGTTCTGCGTCTTCACCGTAGTCGGTGACGCGGTCTTCTCAGACATCATGCAAGCAGACTTCGCCTCGTTCCAGATCTTCGGGGGAGTGGTCTTCCTGCTGATCGGCCTGCAGTTCGTCTTCCGAGGCCCTTCCGCCATCGAGATGCTCCGCGGTGAGTCGCAGCACCTCACGGGAGCCATCGCCATGCCCCTCCTCATCGGCCCAGGCACCATCAGCGCCGCCGTCATCATCGGCAAGCGCAACGACGCCATCCCTGCCTGCGGTGCGATCATCACCGCGGTGACGCTCTCCGTCTTCATCATGATCGGGCTCAAGGCCGTCCACGACCGCGTGAGACCCAGACGGGAGCAGCTGGTTGCGCGGTACATCGAGATCGCGGGTCGCATCACCGCGCTGTTCGTAGGGACCATCTCCATTGAAATGGTCATGCAGGGCCTCAGGACCTGGGCAGCGAAGTTCTAGACGGCGAGGCCGCGCGCGGCGGACTGGCCAGGGCCGCGGGTCCGAGTCCAGCGCCCCACCCTTGGCCAGCCCCCCCCTTGCCACAGACCGAGCGCCCCGCCCTCGCAGGTTGCGAGCCCTCCGACGGAGGGCGCACCTCGCCGGCCACCAAGGCGGAGCGATGAGGTCCCCGAGGGCACGGGCCGGGCGCGCCGCGGAGACGAGGGTGACCCCCTCAGCAAGGCGCTTCCCGCAACGGGGACGTCCGCATCGAGGAGGGCGCGCCAGACCAGCGCGAGAGGCCCCCTAAATGGGGGACCTCAGCGCCACCGCACCGGCCCGTCCTACTGGAGCCCCAGCCAGCGGGGGATGCCCTGGACCACCCGCAGCCCGTCGGCGATGGCCGAGATGGCATCCGCGGTCTCGTTCACCAGGTCGCCGCCGGCAAACACGCCCGGCATCCCGGTCATGCCGTCCTCGTTGACCTTGATCCAGCCCCACTTGTCCGCGATAGTGCCCTGGGCCTCTGGAGAGAGCCAGCGGAGGTTGGGCCCCTGGCCGATGGCGCCGATGATCCGGTCCACGACCAGGTGGTTCTCCACCCCCTCCACCAGCACCGGCTTGGGCCTGGCGCCGGGCTTGTCCGCCACCATCTCGGCGGGCCCCCAGATCAGGTCGAGCCGCCCGTCCGGCGTCTGCTCAATGCGGAGCGGGATGGCCTGCACGTCGATCTGGATGTTCTCGTGCTCAGCGTCCTCGATCTCCTCCCAGTCCGCAGGCATGTCCTCCTTGCGGCGCCGGTAGGAGATCACCACCTCGGAGGCGCCAAGCCGGAGCGACACGCGCGCGGCGTCGATCGCGGTGTTGCCACCGCCGACCACCGCCACCTTCATCCCGGGGAGCACCACCGGCTCCTTAGAGACCTTGTCGCTGTCGGTGTTGTTGCGGAGGTGGTGCTCCAGCAGGAAGGTGAGGGCGTTGACCACGCCCGGGGCGTCCTCGCCCTCCACCCGCATCGCCTTGCCGCGCATCAGCCCCGCGCCGATGAACACCGCGTCGTGGGTGGAGCGCAGCTCCTCAAAGAGCGCCGCGTCCACCGGGGAGTTGACGTGGAGCTTCACCCCAGCGCCCCGCAGCATGTCCACCTGCTTCTCCAGCGAGGGCATAGGGAACCGGTACTTGGGGATACCGAAGAAGGTCGCACCGCCCAGGGTGGGCAGCGCCTCGTACAGGTTGACCTCGAAGCCGCGGATCGCCAGGTAGTAGGCCACGGTGATCCCGGAGGGCCCACCTCCGATGACCGCGACGCGCTTCCCCACCCCGATGGGGGCCACGTCCGCCTTGATGACCTCGCGCAGGTCGTCAAATCGCTCAGTCGCGAAGCGCTTGAGCCAGCGGATCGCCACCGGCTCCCCCTGCTTGGCGTGGGCGCAGACGTCCTCACAGCGCCTGGTGCAGACCTTCCCGCACATCTCGGGCATGGGGTTGGTCTCGTAGATCAGGTTGACGGCCTGCTCGTAATTTCCGTCCCGGATGGCGCCGATGTACTCGGGGATGTGCATGTGGGCCGGGCAAGCGGCGGTGCAGATGCCGCACTCCAGGCAGCGCGCGGCCTCCCTCTGCGCCTCCTCCTCGGAGTAGCCCAGGACCACCTCGGCCCAGGTCTGGCCGCGGGTCTCGCCAGGGAGCATCGACATGGGCACCCGGTCGTGGTTGATCAGATCCCACTCCCCGCCATGCCAGCCCTTGGTGTCGTCATCCCACGGCTTCTTGTCGACGCCAGGGACGTACCGGAAGACCTCTGGGTCCTTGTCGACCCAGGTGTACTCGGAGCTGAGGCCGAGCGAGCCCGAAGGGCATACGTCGACACACAGGGCGCACCAGCAGCAGCGCCCGTAGTCGACCATCGGACGCAGGCCGGTGTCGCCTTTGGTTGCGTCGCGGTTCACGACCATGTCGATGGCGGCGTTCTGGCAGATGTCCGAGCAGGAGCCGCAGCCGATGCAGGCCTCAGCGTCGTTGGTGTGCCAGCCGCGGTAGCGGTCCGCGGGCGCGCGCATGATGTCCTCCACCGGGATGGTGTAGGGCCTAGCGAGGGCGCGCGCCCAGATGCCAAAGGGGGCTAGGGCGTTCTTGAGGCTCATGGCGGTCTCCTAGCGCTCCATCTCGGGGGGGCAGGTGGGAATGGACACCAGGGTGGGGTGCAGATCAGCGATGTTGAGCCCCTCGAACATGCGCTCCGCCATCGCGAAGCCGTGCACATAGGAGGCACCCCGGACGTGGACCCGGCGCACCTTGTCCGACCCGTCGGTGACGGTGTAGTAGCCCATCTCGCCGCGGCTGGCCTCGGCGCGGACGTAGGTCTGGCCAGTGGGGATCCTCCAGGTGAAGACGTTGGGGATCGGCGCCGCGACCGGGCCGTCCTTGGGCATCTTCTGGAGCACCTGCCGGATGATCTTGATGGACTCGACCACCTCGTGGCGGCGGATCTCCATGCGGGCGTAGATGTCGCCCCCCGTGGAGGTGATGACGCTGAAATCCAGCTCGGGGTAGGCCAGATAGGGGAAATCGCGCCGCACGTCCCGCGCGAAGCCCATCGCGCGGATCGCCGGACCAGAGATCCCCATCTCCTTCACCCAGGCGGGATCGGTGAGCCCGACGCCCTGGGTGCGCTCGCGCCACACCGAGGACTGGAAGGTCACCTTGTCGATGTACGGGAGCCGCTCCTCGATCTTCCGCAGCGTCGCCTCCATCCGCTCGGCGAAGCCGACGGGGAGGTCGCGGCGCACGCCGCCGTAGACCATGTACATGTGGTACACGCGCCCGCCGGTCAGCTCCTCGAAGCTGTCGAGGATGTAGTCGCGCAGGGTGTAGGTCCAGTTGGGCACCGCGCCGAGCCCCGTCGCGCCAGCGCCGCCGCCGATCTGCTGCACCAAGCTCGCGAGGCGGGACATCTCCAGCACCAGGGTGCGGAGCCAGACCGCCTTCTCGGGGATGGTGATGCCGCCGAGCTCCTCGATGGAGGCAGCCAGCAGGTACTCATTGGTGTCCGGCTCGGGAACGCAGATGCGACACACGATGGGGAAGGACTGGATGAACTTTCGCCGCTCCATCAGCTTCTCGAAGCCGCGGTGCAGGTAGCCGACGTGGGTAATGCCCCGCTGAATGGTGTCGCCGGTCAGCCACACCTGGATCGCCATATTCCCGGTGACACCCGGGTGCTGAGGGCCGACCCAGAGCTGGGTCTCCTTCTCGACGTGAGGGTTCTCAATGGTCATGGAGGAAGCCCTTCTGGCCAAAGGCGATGGCCACCCTGTCGCGTGGGTTGGTGTGGGTGCGCCCTGGGCGGAAGCCGAAGGCCTCCTCTGCGAAGGCCGCGGTGTCGAAGTCGCGCCGCATCGGGGGGATGTCCTCCCAGCCCTCGAGCAGCAGATCGACCCCCTGCCGGGGGCTCCCAGGGAAGGAGATCCCGAACATCTCGAACATCTCCTGCTCGTAGGTCACCGCCTCTGGCCAGAGGTGGTGGACCGACTCCGCGGTGGGCGCGGCGCGATCGATCCGCACGCAGACCATCAGCGAGCGCCTCGCGGCGTAGTCGGTGAGGAGGTAGGTGAGCTGAAACTCACCGTCCTCGATCCAGTCGACCGCCGAGAAGTGGTTGAGGATGAAGTAGCCGGTGTTGCTCTTCAGCCAGGTGAGCAGCGGCAGCGCGTTCACCTGCCGAACCCCGATCTGCATCAGATCGGGCCGCTGGGGATTGCTCCAGAGCACCTCAAAGCGGGCCTGGATCTCTTGGACAAATTCGTTCATGGCGTCCTACCAGCTGTACTCGGGGAGGTTCCAGTCCTTGATGACCTTGCGCTGATTGGCCCGATACCAGTCGAGGTTGTTCTGGTACTCGATGTACCCGTTGGCCTCACCGCGCTTGATCATGTCCATCAGATCCTTGAAGCCCGCGATCAGGGCCTCCGGTCGGGGCATACACCCGTTCACATACACGTCCACCGGCAGATACTGATCCAGGATCTTGATGGTGGAGTAGGAGTCCCAGTACATCCCGCCGTTGATGGTACAGGAGCCCAGTGCGACCACCCAGCGCGGGTTGGGCATCTGCTCGTAGGAGCGGATGACGCGCTTGAGGGTCTTCACCGACAGGTACCCTGAGATGATGAGCACAGACGACTGCCGTGGGGTGGGGCCGCCGGTGATCCCGAACCGCTCCATGTCGAAGCGGCTGGTGCCCAGCGGGCCTAGCTCGATGGAACCACAGCCGGTCCCGTAGGCCATCACGTTGAGGGACTGCGCCCGAAACCAGTTCTTGATGAAGGCGACCGACTCGTCGAGCGAGAGGGGCTTGGGGCGCCCCTGCGCGAAGAGCGTGCTGTCGGTGGCGTGGGGCTTGGAGCCCACCGGAACCCCGCTCGGGAGGAGGGGGACCTTGCCTTTCTCTTCAACACCCATGGTGGACTCCTAGAAGAGTGCGAGGAGGACAGCGACCACCCCGATGAGGGCGGGCCAGCCGAGGAAGAAGCGCATGGACTGATCCACCCGGTAGCGCGGAAACACCGCCGCGACCGCCACGGACCACATGTAGATGACGAACACCTTGATGAAGGCCTCGAGGATCGAGGTCGCGCCGCCCAGGAACAGGTCCATGAACAGGATCATCTTGGCGATGGCGAAGATCGCCCGCCCCGTCCCCAAGGTGGCGATAAAGCCGCCCTGGTACTCGGTCATGGGGCCGACGGGGATCTCGTTGGGGGCGCCCACCACATTGAAGGGCGCGTAGCCGTTCATCCCGAGCATGGCGATGAAGGCGGCGGCCGCGGCGAAGGGGTGGGTGAGGAGGTTCCACTCCAGGAACCCGCCCGCCTGCGCCAGGGTGAGGTCGTGCACCGAGAAGGAGCCGGTGTCGGCGACCAGGGCGATCACCGCCAGGATGAACGGCACCTCAAAGGCGGTCATCTGGGACAGGCCGCGCCCGGCCCCGATCGGGGTGTGGGGGTGCCCGCCCGCCGATCCGCCGAGGGCCATCCCCAGGGAGCCGAAGAACATGAAGTACATCACCAGCAGCAGGTCGCCTGCGAACGAGAAGTTCTCGCCAGGGGCCCAGCCCACGATCGCGGGGATGAAGAGGAAGATCCCTACCCCCCCCGCGGTCCGCAGCGCCGGCCCGAAGTAGAACATCGGCCCGTGTGAGATGTTGTCGCGCACGAAGAAGTTCTTCCCCAGGTCGATGAAGCCCTGGTAGACAGGGGGCCCCACGCGGCCCTGGATGCGGGCGAAGAGTTTGCGGACGATACCGCCGGTGAGCAGGCCGTAGGCCACCGCGATGAGCACGCCGATGGACGACCAGAGGATCTGCAGCAAGAGCTCCATGGCCTTACCCTAGAGGCCCATCTGCAGCGCGCCGAGGAGCACTGCGAGGCCGAAGAAGTACACGAGGTAGGTCTGACCGTCACCGGAGTAGATCCCACGGCTGGTCTCTGCGATGGCTTCCACGGCGTCGCCGAAGCCGCGCCAGAACTTGACCGCCTGCCCGCGGAGCACCGCCCCGAAGACCCGCTCATAGGGGCGGTGGAAGTCAAAGGCGAAGTGGATCTCCTCAGGAGGAGGCGGGACCTCGCCGGCGAAGGCGATGTCGAGCTGTCCGACCCTGCGAGCCCGCGGCACGGACACCCACAGGAGCCCCGCGGAGAGGACGAACACCAGTGCGACGACGAGCATGGTCACGACGGGGTCGTAGCTGCCGAAGCTGGTCACCAGCTCGGAGCCACGCACCACCCCGCCCGGGAACACCAGCTCGCCCTCAAAGCCCAGGCCCCTGCCGCCGAGGTAGCTGTGGGCGATGGCGTTGACAGGGCTGAGCACCGCCTGCGGCCACACCGACACCAGCCCGACCAGGCCCAGCAGCGCCACCTCAGCGAGGAGGTAGGGCAGAGGCGCCTCCTTGATCTCCCGGTGCCGGGTCTTGAGCTGCCCGAGGAAGATGGTGTGGATGAAGCGGTACAGGTAGAGGAAGGCCACCAGGGACGAGAACATCATCAGCGCGGCGAGGAAGAGCCAGCCCTCCTCCACCAGCGCGTTGTAGAGCAGCCACTTGCCCACGAAGCCGCCGAGCGGGGGGACGCCAGCGAGGGCGATGATGCCGATCATCGCGATGAAGAACGAGAGGGGCATGCGCGCGATGAGCCCGCCCATCTCGTACATCTTGCGGGTGCCGGTACGGTGGATGACCCCGGCGAGCACCAAGAGGAGCATCGCCTTGAAGCCCAGGTGGTGCACGGCGTGGTACAGGCCGGCCGCCCAGCCCAGGGGGCTGAGGATCGCGACTCCAGCCACCACGTAGCCCAGCTGACCCACAGAGGAGTAGGCGAGGAGCTTCTTGGCGTCCTCCTGGAACAGGGCGAGCAGGCTCATGCCGAGCGCGGTGAGGCCACCGAGCCAGGCCACCAGGTGGTGCAACTCAAAGGTGTAGCCGCCCATCGTGAGGGCGCCTGTGCCCAGGTGGGCGAGGACCAGCACCAGGGCGAAGACCGGCACCTTGGAGATGACACCGGAGAGGAAGGCGGTGTAGACGTCGGGCGACTCGGTGTACGCGTCGGGGGCCCAGACGTGGGCACCGACGGTCCCGATCTTGACCAGGATGCCCAGCACCAGCAGGCTCCAGGCGGCGAGCTGGGCGCTGCCGGTGAGGGCCTCCATGCCGGAGAAGCTGTCCACCCCGTGCGCGTAGCCGACCAACAGCCCGCCCAGGAGGAGGAAGCCCGCGGCCCCAGAGAACAGCATGTAGACCCAGGCGGGCCGCGCCCCCTCACGCCCCTGGGCGATGAGCAGGTACGAGGTCCAGGTCATCAGCTCCCAGCCCACAAAGAAGGTCAGGGAGTGCTCTGACTGCACCACCATCAGCACCGACGAGAGCAGGAGCAGGAACAGGCCGTGGTAGGCCCCCTTGAGCGTGGGGACCGAGAGCGCCGCGATCGCGGTGACTGTGCCGCCCGCGAGGGCCAGGGCGGTGAACAGCCCCGCGAGGGTGTTGAGCTCCAGCCCAGCACCCACCGTGACCCCCACGACCCCCAGGACCACCAGCAGCGCCAGGCCGCTGGACACCACCGAGCTCAGCTCTCGCACCAGCACCAGGGCCAGCCCTGCGCCGAGCAGCACCGCGACCGGCAGGCTCAGGTTCGCCAGCTCTGGGAAGCGCCAGAGGGACATCCCCAGGCCCCCCACCAGGAGCACCGCCGCCGAGAGGGCTGGCGCGATCTGGGCGCTGACGGGCACCTGAGGGACGTCGGACTCCTCGCCCTGGTGGGCGTAGTGGAGCCACTTGAAGTAGTACCCGAACTCGAGCAGCGAGCCGAGGAGGATGGCGCCGATCCACCAAGCCCCGCCGTGGGCGCTCAGGTCGGTGAGCACCTCCCACTTCCCGAAGAAGCCGGGGAACGGGGGCAGGCCCGTGATGGCCAGCACCGCCGCGGTGAGGGTCAGGCGCTGGATGGTGCGGCCGCTGAACACCCCCCTCCACTCCACCAGGGAGAGCTTCTCGCCCTGCCCCGCGAGCCAGAGCAGGGCGCTCTTCGCGAAGGTGTGGTTGGCGATCAGCAGGAGCACCGGCAGCATGTGGACGTGGCCCGCGCGCACCATCGGGAGCAGCGCCACCAGCAGCCCCACCTGCGCCGAGGAGGAGTAGCCGAGCATCCGGCGGACCTGAGTCTGGCGGTTCGCCATCAGGTTGGCGCCAACAAAGGTGACCATCCCCAGGACGCTCACCGTGGTGCCCCACTCGGCGGGGAAGACCGCCAGCACCTTGTAGAAGGCGTACAGGTAGCCGTTGACGCTGGTGACGACCATCAGGGCCGAGACGCCAGGGTCCACGCCCTCGTACATGTCCAGCCCCGGGCCGTTCACCGGGAAGAGCTTGAGCTCCGCGGCGAAGGACACCAGCACCAGCATAAAGACCAGCCCGAGCGCCACCGAGAGCGCCGCGGGGCTGCCCTGGGCGAGCGCTGCCTGCATCGCGTCCAGGTTGAGGTGCCCGGTGTGCTTGTAGAGGAGGGCGATGCCCAGCAGCAAGAAGATGGACGCGGCCGAGCCCATCAGCATGTACTTGAAGCCCGCCTCCAGGGCGGAGTCCTCGCGCCCGAGCATCGCCAGGGCGTAGGTGGCGATCCCAGTGATCTCCACGAACACGAAGATGTTGAACAGGTCGCGGGTCATGAACAGGCCGAGGGCGCCCACCACCAGCGCGAGCTGCAGCGCGATGGCGCGGATGTCACCGTGCTCCTCGCGGCCCCAGAGGTAGACCGCGCCGAACAGGGCGGCGCCCTGCGCGAAGAGGGCGAGCAGCCCCTCAGTCACTCCAAGGCGGAGGGCGATCCCGATCGGGGGAGCCCAGCCACCGGTCTGGATCTCGATCGGCGCCATGCCGTGCGCGAGCTGCCAGGTCCACCAGCCGGTGAGGCCAAACATCGCCGCCAGGACCAGCAGGTGCACCGCGTGGGTGACGGAGCGCCCGAGCTTGTCGATGAGGGGCAGCAGGAAGGCCACCCCCATCGGCAGCGCGAAGAGCAGGATGGGATCGAGCAGGTTGGCTACCACTTCAGCCTCCGGAGCTCAGCGATGTCGAGGGTCCCGCGCCGGGCGTAGATGCGCACCACATAGGAGAGCATCAGGGCGGTGACGCCCACCCCGATGACGATGGCGGTCAGGACCAGCGCCTGCACCACCGGGTCCACCACCGCGCCCTGGCGAACCATCAGGCTCTGCGCCTGCGCGAACATCCCCGCGTCATCGACGATCGGGGCGGTGGCGCCCGGCAAATAGCCCAGCGCCACCAGGAAGAGGTGGGCGCCGGTGTCGATGAGGGTGAAGGCGAGGACCATCTTGATCAGGTTCCGCTTCCACACCAGGCCCATAAAGCCCACCAGCATCAGCGACATCGCGGCGAGATAGTAGAGGGTGAGTTCGTTCACGCCTGCCCCTCCTGGTGATCCGCGTCACCGGTGGAGTGGAACATCACGTCCAGCAGCGCGGAGAGCTCAGCGCCCACCTTGATGCCGACCAGCACGTAGATGATGGGGATGAGTCCCCCGGAGAAGAGGGTGTTCCACTCGCCAAGGGGCATAAGCCCCTTGTTGGAGAGGAAGGAGCCGCCGACCGCGAGCCCGATCAGGCCGGTGAGCACGAAGCCAAAGCCGGAGAGGGACTCGAGCCAGGTCATCAGCCCGTGAGGGAGGTGCCGGTCGCGGTTCACCAGCAGGAGCATCAGCACGGCCGAGGCAACCACCGCGCCGCCCTGAAAGCCGCCACCAGGGGTGAGGTGCCCGTGCACGAAGATGTAGGCTCCAAAGACCACCAGCGGCGCGAACAGCGCGCGGGCGCCTGTGGCCAGGAACTCGCTCGCCGGCCAGGGCTGAGCGGTGGGGAGGCCGTCGCGCCGGCGCAAGACGAAGGTGGCGCCGGACACCGACGCGAAGAGCACCAGCACCTCGCCGAGGGTGTCGAAGCCTCGGTAGTTGACCACCACCGCGGTGACCAGGTTCGCGGTGTGGTTATCCGCCACGCCGTGCTGCGTGAAGTACGTCGAGAGGTATCCAGCGCTGGGCCCGAGCAGGGGCACCAGGGACCACAGGAAGAGCCCCATCACCAGGACGAAGACGCTGCCGATGAGCTGCTTCATTCCTCCACCTCCTGGGTGCGCCTGGTAGCCACCAGGAAGATCACGGTGGTGAGCGCGGCGCCGATCGCCGCCTCGGTCATCGCCACGTCCGGAGCGCCCATCCGCAGGAACAGGTACGAGGCCACCAGCGAGGCGAGCCCGCCCAGCAGCACCGACGACACCAGGTTCTTACAGGACATCGCCCCCACTGCGGCCACGAAAATCACCGCCACCACGACGAAGTCAATCGCGAGCATCATGGCTTCTGCCCCCCGGTCAGCGCGCAGTCCTCATCGGAGGTGGTGCCGGCGACAGGCCGGACCCCCGACCGGATCGCGGCGCGCGCCAGTGCGTGTGAAGAGAGCGGGTTGGTCAAGATCACGAACAGCACCACCAGCGCGATCTTGGGGAGCCACTCCGGGTGGGTCAGTCCGAAGCCCACCAGGGTCAGGATGTTGCCCAGGGTGGTGGCCTTGGTCCCGGCGTGCAGCCGGTTGTAGACATCGGGCATGCGGTAGATGCCCAGCGCGCCCAGGAAGAGGAAGAGGGCGCCGATGACGGCGATCACCCCCCCTGCCACACCGAGCACCGCGGTAAACGTCTCCATGGTTCAGATCCCCCGGTCCAGGTAGCGGGCAAAGGCGACCACCCCGAGGAAGGAGAGGATCGCGTAGACCAGCGCCACGTCGATATAGATGGAGCGACCGACCACCAGCGCCAGCCCGACCATCATCGGGAGGGTGATGAGGGTGATGGCGTCGAGCGCCACCGCGCGGGTCGCGGCGTCAGGGCCCCGCACCAGCTGCACCGTGGCCAACATCCCCGCCAGGAGCGCGATGCCCAGGGCGACAAGCACCAGCGTCTCAGCCAAAGATCACCTCCAGGCGCTTCTCGAAGCCACCGACGATGGCCTTGGTGGCCGCCTCGATGTCGCCGGTCTGTGCGTCGATCCAGTGGATGCAGAGCTCATCCCCGTCCACGTCCAGGGTCAGGGTCCCAGGGGTGAGGGTGATGGAATTGGCCAGCACCATCCGCCCCAGAGGGCTCTTGAGGGTCGTCTTGATGCGGACGATGCCCGGCGCGATCGGGAGCGAGGGGCTGACCACCCGTCGGGCCACGTCCAGGTTCGACAACACGATCTGCCAGATGAGGTAGGGCACGTACAGCGCGAGGCCGAGCGCCCTGCGCGGCGACAGCAGGGTGCCGCCCATCAGCGGGGGACCGTCCTCAGCCACCTTCACCGCGAAGACCGCGCCGATGGCCGCGACGAACCCGCCGACAGCGAGCTCCTGGGAAGCCAGCGTGCCGACCATCAGCACCCACAGCACCCACAGCAGGATCCAGTTGAAGACAAACAGCACCGCTACCGGCGCCTTGATCGGAGTGTCGCTCATGCGGTCGCCTCCTCGAGGTGGCGCAGGCCGCGCGCCTGCTGAGATCCCACGCGATCGCGCCTCGGGGCGCAGGACGGGGCGCGCCCAGGCCAGAAGCTCAAGATCCGTCGATTGAACGGGGAATACACGCTCATGAAGCTCCTGAGGGTCACGCCGCGGGACTGCATAGATAGAGGTCTGCGCCCTGCTTGTCAAACGGATTACAGTTTGGTCACCAAGGGGCTGGGCGCTTGTCCCGATTCACCGAAGAGAGTAGGTGCGCACCACGGCGAGTGCATTCCACCGAGGAGTCGACATGACACACGTGAAGCAGCGAACCCTGGCCGAGGTCTTTGAGCTCGCCATCGAGCGGGAGCAGTCCGCGGTGGACTTCTACACCAGCCTAGCCGAGTCCTCCGAGAACCCTGCGATGGCCAGGGCCTTTGAAGATCTGGCCAAGGAAGAGCTGGGGCACAAGGCCCGCCTTCAGAAGGCCCTGCAGCGCGGGGGCGGCATGCGGCAGGTGATGATGCCCATGGACCTGAAGATCACCGAGTTCGTCATGCCCACTGTGCCCGTGGAGACCATGAATTACGAGGACGCCATCGTCATGGCGATGCACCGGGAGCAGGCCGCCTTCCAGCTCTACTCGGACCTCTCAGAGATGATGACCGACGCCACCCTCGCCTTCCTGTTCCGCTCGCTCGCCGCCGAGGAGGCGCGCCACAGGCACCGCTTCGAGCTCGAGTACGACGAACACGTCCTAGACCAGAATTGAGGGGCCACCTGATGTCGAACCGCCTAATCCTCGTCGCGTTGCTCACCCTCAGCGCCTGCACAGTGACCCGCGACAACTACCCTGACAAGTACGCCGCGGTCTACTGCGACCGCCTAGACGAGTGCGCCCCTGGCGACTTCGAGAACAGCTACGCGTCCTTCAAGGACTGCAAGCTGGATGTGGCCGACGACACAGAGGACAGCCTGCAGGTGATGGAGGAGTGGTTCCCCGGCTGCGAGCTGCTCCCCGATCAGGCGCGCGAGTGCCTCGATCAGATGAAGGCGGTGTCCTGCGGCGACTTCGTCTCGGGCGACTTCGACGGGAAGTGTGGCACCGAGCTGATCGACTGCTGAGGCCGCGGCGCGGTCATCAGGGGATGGGGCGCCGACGCGGTGATCGCGCACCGAGCGCGTCCTGACCCAGGCGTCCGCTGAAGCGCGTGGGCCTCAGACACCCGCTCGGCGGAGCGGCGCGCCCTGTGCCGCGCTCCGAGGGACGCCTGCGGAAACACACCGCGGCCCAGCGGCCACGCGGTCCGCCGACCCGGGCGTCGCGCCCTGGAGGCCAGGGAGCCCGCTCCGGGGGGACCTCGCGAAGCCACCTCCCTGGTCCCCCCGTCGTGCCGGCGGTGCCCTGGTGCGGTGGGCTCGCCCCCCGTCACCCGGCGCCCCCCGGGGCTCATGCGCCGCGTGGCTGAGCAGCGAGAGGCTCGCCCCCCCTCACCCGGCGCCCCCCCCTCTGCGACACACCGGCCCTGTTGGCTAGTGGGTGGAGGCTGCGCCTTGGTCCGCACGCCGAGCCCTCGCCCCGTCGTGCCCGGCGGACACCGGCGCGCGGCGGGCCATGAACAAGGCCTGAGCCACCCAGCGGAGCCACTCCCTTCACCGACAGGCGATCCGGAGCATCTCCCCGTGCCCAAGCTCTGGCGGTCTCGCGCGGTGAGACGGCGCGCCGCCTCTGAACCACCGGCTGAACGCGGTGCCTTGGAGTCCCCACGGGTGAGGCGCTGAGGTCCAGGGCGATGGCGGCGAGGAAAGGAAGGAAGCGAACGCTCGATCGCGGCGGACGCATGCGCGCGCAGCGGGCTGCCGACGAGGCCCTCGGCGTCTTGGGCCCTGCGATCCGTCACCCCCTGGTCCCAGCCACCCAGGAGGCACCGCCTCAAGCGGACCCAGGCGCAGGGATCCGCCGCTAGTGGGTATACAGGCGACCACCGAGGCCGATAGACTCTCGCCTGACATGAGCCTCGATTCCCAACAGACCCCCATCCGCCTGGGGCGCTACGACGTCATCGATCGCATCGCGGTGGGTGGGATGGCGGATATTTTCCTCGCGGTGGAGCGGGGCGCCCACGGATTTGAGCGGCGGGTGGTGATCAAGCGGATCCTCGAGCACCTCTCCACCCAGGAGACCTTCCGGCAGATGTTCCTGCAGGAAGCGCGCATCGCCGCCCAGATCACACACCCCAACGTGGTGCAGATCCACGAGCTGGGGGAGCAGGGAGGGCTCCCCTACCTGGTGATGGAGTACATGGCGGGGATCACCCTCCGCGAGCTCACCCGCATCACCGAGGACGCGGCGATCCCTATCCCCACCAGCGTGGCGGTTGAGCTGGTGGTGCAGGCTTGCGCCGGCGCCCACGCGGTGCACGAGCTGGCGGACCCCCACGGCAAGCCCTACGGCCTGGTCCACCGCGACATGACCCCCCACAACCTGATGGTGAACCGCGAGGGCTGGGTGAAGCTCCTCGACTTCGGGATCGCCAAAGGGCACGACTCCGAGGACTTCACCCGCACCGGGATGCTCAAGGGAAAGCTCGCGTACATGTCCCCAGAGCAGGTGCAGACCCTCCCCCTCGACCGGCGCTCGGACGTGTTCGCCCTGGGGGTGCTCCTGTGGGAGCTGCTCGCGGGGGAGCGGCTGTTCCGACGCGACACAGAGATCGGCACCCTGCGCGCGATCCTCAACCACGAGCTGCGCGATCTGCGGGCCATCCGACCCCACCTGCCGGAGCCGATCCTGCTGGTGATGGAGAGGGCGCTGGCCCAGTCGCCCGACGACCGCTGGCAGTCGGCGGACGCCATGCGGCGCGCCCTGCTAGGGGCTGCCTCGTCGGTGGACCTTGAGCTCTCGCGAGACGGGGTGGGCGATTTTCTGGAGCGCATGGCCGGGGACCGCCTCGCCGCCAACGCCCGCACCATCGGGGACGCGCTGGAGCGCTCCCTGACCATGACCTCCAGCGCCCGCACCAAGACCATGACCCGCACCGCAAACCCGGCCACCGCCAGCCTTGTTGGGGCGGTGGGGGCCCTGGTGACGGTGCTGAGCCTGACGGTGCTGACCGTCGCGGTGAGCGCCTTCGTGGGGGGCTCCACTTGGTACTGGATGAGCCGCCCCATCCCGCGCCCCGAGGGGCCCCCTGTGGTGCTCGCCCTCGCGCCAGTGCACGACGAGGCGGCGCTGATGGAGGAGTGGCTGCCCCTCCGGGTGTGGCTGGAGCAGCAGACCGACCAGCGCGTGGACCTGGTGATGCTCCCCTCCTACGAGGACACCTCCGAGGCCCTGCTCTCCGCGGAGGTGCAGTTCGCCGCCCTGCCCCCCGCGGTGTACATCGCCACCCACGCCAAGGACTCCAGGGTGGTCCCGCTCGTCAACACGGTGGTGGATGGCTCCGACGGGTATGACGCCCTGCTCCTGATCGGTGACAGGTCCTCTGTGACCGATGTCCACGGCCTCGTCGGCAGCCACATCTGCTTCACCGACCCCGGCTCCTCCTCTGGCTACCTGCTCCCGCGCCTCGCCCTCCGGAGGGCTGGGCTCGAGCTGGAGCGGGACTTCGCCGAGGTCCGGTTCTCGGGCAGCCACGATCAGGCGATCCAGGACCTGGTCGACGGGCGCTGCGATGTGGCCGCCACCTACACCGACGCCCTGGTCGCCGCCTCCACCCGCGGGGTCGCCACAGGGACCACCAGGATCCTCACCGTCACCGGCAGGGCGATCCACGACGCGATCTGTGCGGGTCCGGAGACAGACCCGGCGGTGTCCTCGCTGATCCGCGAGGCGCTGCTGCGCTTCGACCCACAGCAGGCCCTCGGAGGCCCCAAGCTGGGGGAGGTCACCCAGATCACTGGCTTTCAGCCGGGAGAGGACGCCCGCTACGACAGCCTCCGCGAGGCCCTCACCGACAAGTAGCCGCGCGCCTGGGCCTCATCCCCCGTCCAACCCTACGGGATCGGGTCGCCCCGACGCGCCCCCCGAGGGCCTCGTCGGTCGGCCTTGACGGAGGGAGGGCGACGCCTGCGCCCCCGAGGCGCTCGCCGCACGCGCGCCGCCGGGCCTCTCGACCTGGGCCATGATCATCGTTCGGCCCTGAGGCTGCTCACCGCTCTCCGTGCTGGCGGAGAGAGAGGGTGCTGCTAGCGCGCTGAGATCCTAATTACCGACGGCCTTGTGGCCGCCGCCAAGGGGACCGCGCCCTCCTTCGCTGCCCCCGTTGGGGTCGGGCACTGCGCCCCCCCCCAATCCCCCCCTGCTGTGGGCTTGCCACCCCCTCTCCCCCTGCGGGATCGGGCGCTACCCCAGTGCCGGAGGCGCCCCCGCGTGACCCACTTGGGCGAAACGATGTTCGAGGCATCGACCTGACCTTGGTGTCAATGATCCAGGCGCAGCGCCATGCCCTCGCGGGCGGCGAACACCACCGTGCTGCCCCCCAGCACCGCCAGGCGCTCGCGGCACAGCTTCTCCTTGTGGAGCACCACCGCGTCCGAGTGCATCGGATCGTGGTGGAACAGGGCGAGCTGCTTCACCCCCGCCTGCACCGCGATGTCCACCGCGGTGGTGGCCCGCGGGTGCCCCCACCCCACCCTGCTGGGGTACTCCTCGTCGAGGTACTGGGAGTCGCTGATCAGGAGGTCGGCGCCCCGGATGAACTCGATGAAGTCCGGCCCCAGCACCCGCACCAGGTCGGGGTTCTCCAGGCTCGCCTCGCGGTTGAGCAGGTCAAGGTCATACTCGTGGTCGGTCGCGTAGACCACCTTCTTTCCGCCCGACTCGAAGGAGTAGGCGAAGCTGCCCCCAGGGTGGGTCTGCGGGAAGGCGCGCACCAACACCCCCCCGATCTCGCTGCCCTGCTTTTCCAGAGAGGCGGGCTCCACCTTGGCCCCCAGATCCGAGAAGGCGACTGGGAAGTACTCGGAGGACATCTGGCCCGACAGGAGCCGAAAGAAGCGGTCGTCCTCCTCCTCGGTGCCGTAGACGGTGAAGGTGTTGCGCGGGCTATAGACCGGCATGAAGAACGGGAAGCCCTGGATGTGATCCCAGTGGGCGTGCGAGAAGAAGAAATGGCCGTGGACCGGCGCGCCCCCATCCCGCTGCCCCAGATCCACCCCCAGCTCCCGCAGGCCGCTCCCGCCGTCGCAGATGATCAGGGTGTCGTCCACCTTCACCTCGACGCAGGGGGTGTTGCCACCGAAGCGCCTCGTGGAGTGAGACGGGGTGGGGATCGACCCGCGGGTGCCCCAGAACTTGACCAGAAAGGCCATCGCTACTCCCCGTCGTCTGAGGGAACGGGGACGTCCGTGCCCATGAAGAAGGCGTGGTAGCTGGAGTACTCGTCCTTGGGATCCAGCCTCGCCGCCTCCTCGAAGTGCTCCTTCGCCTCGCGCACCAGGGCCCGGAAGGTCTCGGGATCACCGAACAGCACGTCGTCCTCGTCGGCCCGGCGCCTCAGCACCTCGGCCAGCAGGGCGTGGCACAGGGCGAGCACCTCGTTCTCCTCGATGTCCTCGACCCACTGGCCCCCCTCCTTCAGGTAGCCCAGCGCCTCGCGCGCCTCACCCTCTGCCTCGCTCAGCCGGCCGGTGTCGAGCAGCAGGCGGGCCAGCTCCATGTGGGGCTCCGGAAGCCGGGGCTCCTCGCGAAGGATGTCGCGCAGCGCGTCCTCGGCCTGATCGAGCTTTCCCTCCTCCAGCAGGGCGAGCGCGGCCAGGAAGCGCTCCCCAAGCTCCGCGAGGGAGTCCTCCTCCATGCGCTCAGCGTCGGTCAGCTCGTGCTCGTCGAATTCAGACATGGCGGTCCCCTGGGGAAGTACCGCTGCAGTTTGTCCGCGCGGGGCGCGCTTGTCCAGACACAGAGCGCCGCTTGGCCTCAAGATCCCAGCCGCAGCCACCCACCCCAGCGCCGCTGCGCGAGGGGGTCCTCTGCGAAGCCCAGCAGCACCGGCTCAGGACGCAGCCACACCCCCAAGGACCACAGCCGAGCTGCACCGCGCGCCTCACCCCGCCGGAGGTGCCGCGAGGGGGTCCTCCGCGAAGCCCAGCAGCGCCGGCTCAGGGCGCAGCCATACACCCCAAGGACCACAGCCGCGCTGCACCGCGCGCCTCACCCCGCCGGAGGTGCCGCGAGGGGGTCCTCCGCGAAGCCCAGCAGCACCCGCTCAGGGCGCAGCCACACACCCCAAGGACCACAGCCGCGCTGCTCCGCGCGCCTCACCCCGCCCGAGGTGCCGCGAGGGGGTCCTCCGCGAAGCCCAGCAGCGCCGGCTCAGGGCGCAGCCACACACCCAAGAGCAACAGCCGCGCTGCACCGCGCGCCTCACCCCGCCGGAGGTGCCGCGAGGGGGTCCTCCGCGAAGCCCAGCAGCACCGGCTCAGGGCGCAGCCACACCCCCATGGACCGCAGCACGCCCCGTTGGACCTCGCGCGCCAGCGCGAGCAGGTCCGCGGCCCGCGCGCCCCCGAGGTTGACCAGGGCCAGGGCGTGCAGGGGCGAGAGCCCGGCCAGCCCGCGCGTCGTGCCCCTGGGGAAACCCGCCCGCTCGATCAGCCACCCCGCCGCGAGCTTCACCCTCCCCTCGCCCTCGGGCCAGCAGGGCAGCCCCCCGAACCGGTCCTTGAGCGCCGCCGCGCGATCCGCCGGCACCACGGGGTTGGTGAAGAAGGATCCAGCGGAGCGCACCCCGCTGTCCGGGAGCATCCCGCGCGCGCCCCGCGCCCCGAGCACCGCCGCCCGGACCTGCGCGTGGGTCGGCCGCTCCACCCCGACCCTGTCGCGGAGCTCCCCGTGCCGGAGGGGCGCGGGTGGCCCCGCTGTCAGGCCCAGCTCCACCTCCAACACCACCCTGCGGGGATCGCCCTTGAGCGCGGTGTGGCGGTAGCTCGGCGCAAGCTCCTCGCGATCCCACCAGCGCGCCTCCCCAGAGTCCCGGTCAAACACCCTGACCCTGCGGAGCACCTCTGCTACTTCCTGCCCGTAGGCGCCGATGTTCTGGACCGGCGCCGCACCGACGCTGCCGGGGATCCCCGCCAGGCACTCCACCCCCGCCAGCCCCCGCGCCGCGGCGCCCTCCACCAGCGCGTCCCACCGCTCCCCCGCCGCGGCCCGCACCGAGCCCCCCTGCCCCCACCGCAGCCCCCTTGTCCGCAGCACGATGACGTGGGCGTCCACCCCCTCGTCGGCGATCAGCACGTTGGAGCCGCCCCCGAGCACGATCACCTCGCCAGGGGCGCGCAGCGCCTGGATCACCGCGTCCTCCCGGTCCATCACCGAGAGCGCGCGCGCCTCACCGCCCACCCCGAGTGTGCTCCACGCCGCCAGGCTGCGCTCTGTCATGAGACCTCCCAGGCCCGGGGGTATCGCCCCTCACAGAGAGCAGCCAGCGGGAGCCCCTCCGCACCGAAGCGGTTGACAGACCGGGCGGCTCAGGTTTCAATGCTGCTCATGATGACCAACCTCTCCGCACGCAGCTTCTATTGGTGGTGGCCCAACCCCCTGGGGTAGGGCACGCGGACGTTCGTCGTTCAGAGACCGCGAGACCCTCCCCAGGGCTCGCGGTCTCCTGCTTCAGGGGGTCGTGAGCCCGTGTTCACGACCCCCTCATCTATTTTGGAGGACCCCATGAGCCGACGCATCGACCTTCCCGCAGACCGGATGCCCAAGTCCTGGTACAACATCCTGGCAGACCTCCCCACCCCGCTGGCGCCCCCGCTCCACCCGGGGACCATGCAGCCTGTGGGGCCGGAGGACCTCGCGCCCCTGTTCCCCATGGCGCTCATCGAGCAGGAGATGAGCACCCAACGCGAGATCCCAATCCCCGAAGAGATCCGTGAGAAGCTGGCGATCTGGAGGCCAACCCCCCTCATCCGCGCCACCGGCCTGGAGAGGGCGCTGGGGACCCCGGCGCGCATCTACTACAAGAACGAGTCGGTGAGCCCTGCGGGGAGCCACAAGCCCAACACCGCGGTCGCGCAGGCCTACTACAACGCCAAGGCCGGCATCAAGCGCCTCACCACCGAGACCGGCGCGGGGCAGTGGGGCTCGGCGCTCTCCTTCGCGGGGGCGCTCTTCGGCCTGGACGTAGAGGTCTACATGGTCCGCGCCTCCTACGACCAGAAGCCCTACCGCAGGGTGATGATGGAGACCTGGGGCGGGCGGTGCATCCCCTCCCCCAGCCCCTTCACCGAGGTGGGCAGGCGGATCCTGGAGGCCACCCCCGACACCCCGGGCAGCCTGGGGATGGCGATCTCCGAGGCGGTGGAGAAGGCGGTGCAGGACAGCGAGACCGCCTATGCGCTGGGATCAGTGCTCAACCACGTGCTCCTGCACCAGACGGTGATGGGGCTGGAGGCGGGCGAGCAGCTCGAGATGGTGGGCGCCTACCCCGACGTGGTCATCGGCTGCGTCGGGGGCGGCTCCAACTTCGGCGGCATCGCGCTGCCCTTCGTGCGCGACCGCATCGGCGGGAAGAGGGTCCGCATCGTGGCGGTGGAGCCCTCATCCTGCCCCACCCTCACCAGGGGGCCCTACGCCTATGACTTCGGTGACACCGGCAAGATGACCCCACTCATGGCGATGCACACCCTGGGGCACGACTTCGTGCCCCCCCCCATCCACGCCGGCGGCCTGCGCTACCACGGGGTCGCGCCGATCATCTCCAACCTGCTCAAGGAGCAGCTCATCGAGGCCATCGCGGTGGACCAGGTCGAGGCCTTCACCGCGGGGGTGCAGTTCGCGCGCACCGAGGGGATCATCCCGGCGCCGGAGACCACCCACGCCCTCGCGGCCACAGTGCGCGAGGCGCTGGCCGCCAAGGAGGCGGGTGAGGCGCGCACCATCCTGGTGTCCTTCTCTGGCCACGGGCTGGTGGACATGGCCTCGTACGAGGCCTTCCTCCACAACAAGCTCGTCCCCTACGAGATGCCCGAGAGTGAGATCGTCAGGGCACTGAAGGCGCTGGACGGGCTGCCAAAGGCCCCGTAGGCGCTGGCCCGGTCCCTCGCGCGGGGGGCCGGGCTGCGCGGGTGGAGAGGGGGCGAGCGGGGAGCCGGCCGGCGCCTCGGCGCCCGCACCCTGACTGCCTCGAGCAGCCCCGGAGCTGGGCTCCCCCCCGATGACCTTGGTTGCCTCCTGAGAGGGCCTGGCCGCGCGAACGGCGCCTCGCGGCGCGCGGGCGGGCGTAGCTCCCACGCGATCCGGAGGTTCAGGCCATGATCATCGTTTGGCCCAGGGCCTGCTCACCGCTTGCCGTGCCGGCGGAGGAGGTGGGTGCTGCCAGCGCGCTGTGATCCCAACTACCGACGGCCTTGTGGCCGCCGCCAAGGGGGCCTCACCCTCCTCCGTCTCCCCCGTTAGGCGCGGGGACTACGTCGCCCCCCCAGTCCCCCCCTGCTGGGGGCTTGCCGCCCCCTCACCCCCTGCGGGATCGGGCGCCACCTGCCGGAGGCCCCCCGCAGGACCCATCTGGGCGAAACGATGCGCAAGACCGAGGTTCACCCCTCTGGCAAGGTCTACCCGTCCGGGCCTGTGGGAAAGGCTCGCCGCCTTCTCGCCATCACCTCCTGTCCTTCCTGTCGGGAACCAGGAGGTCCCTCCAGTGAGAGGCCCCGGCCTCCCCTTCCTCCTGGCATAGCCAGCTCTGAACCACCGGTTGGATGCGGTGCCTTGGAGCCCCCACAGGTGGACCGCTGAGGTCCAGGGTGTCGAGGGCGGGGAGGAAGGAAGCGAACGCTCGTTCGCGAAGGACGCAAGCGAGCACAGCGACCACAGCGACCACGGCGACCACCGCGACCACAGCGACCACAGCGACCACAGCGACCACAGCGACCACAGCGACCACAGCGACCACAGCGACCACAGCGACCACAGCGAGCACAGCGAGCACGGCGAGCGGCCGACAACGCCCTCGGCGCTCTGGAGCTGCGATCCGGAACCCGTGGGTCGCTTGGCCGTGCGCCCAGGCCTCACAGGGGTCAGCGCGCTCGGCCGGCCCGGGGCACCGTGTGGAGCTCTGCGCGCGCCCGCCGCGCCGGGCCCCGTGCGCTCCCCCACGCCCAGCGTCGAGCCCCCCACCGCGCACCGCCTGCGGACGGGCACCCCCGCAGGATCGCCTCACCCCCTGGCGCAAGACCCGCAGAGAGCCCCTGGTTTCCCCGGTTCTCCGGCCAGGAGCGCGGCTTCGCGAGGGGGAGAAGGCCGCGAGCACGGTGCCCCGACGCCTGGCCCAGCGCCTTGGCGAGGTGCTTCGCCATATTAGACTTATCAACCCGATCGTTCGGTGGCCGATCGATACAGAGATCGCACATGGGATACCCTGCCCGCCGAGGTGCCCATGAAGCTCGCCGATCTCCGCGACTCCTTTCCCCAACGCCTGCAGGACGACCTGGACGCCCTGTGGCGGGCTTATCGCGCGGAGAACAGCGGGGACCTGCTCTCGTTCGTCTCCCAGCTCCAGGAGCGCGGGGTGCTCACCAACGAGGAGATGAGGGACATACTCCTCTCTGGACCCGTCACCCTGAACGCGGCCCAGGTGACCCGCTCCCGCCTCGCCCACAAGGATCGGCCCCGTCACCGCAAGTTCTCGGTGCTGGGCGCTGGCGCGATGGGCGAGGTGCTGGTCGCCCTCGACGAGCACACCAACAGGGTCATCGCCCTCAAGCGCACCACCTCCGGGGTGGTGGCCAGCGAGGAGGCCATCGAGCGCTTCCACGCCGAGGCCCAGATCACCGCTCAGCTCGACCACCCGTGCATCGTCCCCGTCCACAGCCTCGAGCTGGACCAGGAGGGGATGATGGCCTACTCGATGAAGCTGGTGCGGGGCCAGACCCTGCAGGAGTACATCGACGAGACCCGCGCCTTCCTTGAGAAGGGGCAGCCGCCGGACGACGACCACTCCCTCGCCCACCGGCTGGACCTGTTCCTGGACGTGTGCGCGGCGATGGACTACGCCCACACCCGCAGCGTCATCCACCGGGACCTGAAGCCCGCGAACATCATGGTCGGCGCCTTCCACCAGGTGCTGGTGATGGACTGGGGCATCGCCAAGGTGATCGGCACCGGCGATCGCACCCCATCCGGCGAGGCGGACGGTGATGCCCCGTCCGGGCAGACCCAGCTCGGCGTCGCCCTGGGGACCCCCCCCTACATGTCCCCCGAGCAGGCGCAGGGGCTGAACCAGGACCTGGACGGAAGATCGGACCAGTACGCGCTGGGGCTGATCCTCTACGAGCTGCTCACCCTCAAGCGGGCGGTGCAGGGGAAGACCGCCTACGCCAGCCTGGCCCTGGCGGCGTCCGCGGAGAAGGACCCCATGGTCCCCTTCCACCCGCTGGAGCCGATCCCTAGAGAGCTGCGCGCGATCGTTGACAAGGCCACCGCGGAGCGCCGAGAGGATCGCTACCCCACGGTGGAGGACTTGGCCGACGACGTCCGGCGCTACCTCCGCAACCAGGCGGTGCTCGCCGCCCCAGACACCACCCTGCAGGCGGCACAGCGCTGGCTCTCCAACCACAGGCAGGCGGCCACCCTGGCGATCATGGGGCTGATGGTCCTCACCCTGGGGGTGGGCATGATCGGCATCGTCTCCTCCCTCGCGATCCAGGCCGCGGCCCGCCACGAGGCGGAGCTCCGTGAGGCGCGGATGGGCGAGCTCTCAGCAGAGGTCACTAGGTCCGCCCACGCCCTCGACGAGCGCCTCACCGACTTCCAGACCCTGCTGGAGGGGGTGGCCTTCTCCACCGAGACCGCCCTGCGCCTCCAGGCCCCTGACGTGCCGGTGTACCTGGTGGAGGATTTCCATGAGGGCCGAGGCCCCGCAGACCTCCAGCCGTCCTCCTTCTACTCGGGGCCCATCTCCCTGCACGCGGTCGACGCGGTGCTCGCCACGGGGGTTGAGCACACCGCCGCGCTGGACACTCAGCTCCAGCGGCTCTCTGGCCTCGCACCACAGTTCCACAGCGCCTTCCGCCGATCCTACCCCCAGGAGGCCCCAACGAGCTGGGAGAGCCTGGGGCTCCTGCGCGGCTTCCCCCTGATGTGGGCCTATGTTGCCACCGAAGACGGCGCGATGGTCGGATACCCCGCGATGGGTGAGTACCCCGACCCCTACGACCCCCGCGAGATGGCCTGGTACAAGGGCGGCTGGATGAACCAGGACGTGACCTGGCTCGCCCTGGAGGCCGACGAGAGCGGCATGGGGCTGCTCCTCACCGCGGCGAGGGGGATCTTCGACACCGACGGCACCCCCAGAGGGGTCGCGGCGGTCGACGTGGGCTTCACCTACCTCATCGACCAGTTCCTAGAGACCCCCGCGATCCGCGGCGACGTCGAGAGCTTCCTCGTCACCCACGACGGGATGACGGTGGTGCGGTCCAGCCAACGCGACGTCGCGCTGCGCACTCAGGAGTACACCCAGGAGCCCTTCCCCTGGCCCGAGGCCCTGACCCAGACCGAGCGCTCCTCGGGGGTGTGGGTGTACCCGGCGGAGGACCGCATCTTCGTCTGGACGCGCCTCACCGCGATCGACTGGACCTTCGTGACGGTGGGCAAGGCGAGCGAGCAGCTCTAGCGGCCCGCCTGCCAAGCCTCCGGCGGACGCCCCGACAGCCCCTCCGAACGCGCTGGGGGGCAGGGCGAGCGCTACTCCGCCGCCACCTCTCCCGCCTCTGCCTGCCCCTGCTCGCTGGTGCGCACCGCCGCCTGCCCGTCCATGGTGTAGAGCTCCACCAGCTGGGACTCCACCAGGCGCTCCACCGACTGCCGCCTCAGCTCGGGGTGATCGGGGATCTCGCGGCCCTTCCACCTGTGGAGGAAGAACCGAGCGCCCACAAAGCCGCCCCTGCTCCCGAAGTGGATCTCGGCCCTGCGCAGCTCGCGCAGCACCTGGCTGTCCACCTCCTCGGGCACCCTGGGCTCCACCCTGGTGGGCAGCTGGAGCAGATCACCGTAGGAGAAGGCCTCGATCTGGTCCAGCAGATCGATGTGTCCCCACGCCGCACGGGCGAGGGTGCGAGAGAGGGACGTGTCGCCAAAGGTGGCGATCCACGCCTTCTTCCCAAGGCTGTGTACCGCGTCGAGTCCCGGCGCGAGGTCCAGGTCGCCCGAGAAGACCACCGCCACGTCGTAGGCGTCCTGCACCGCGAGGAGGATCATGTCGGCCACCAGCGAGGTGTCGACCATCTTCTCCTCGGTGTAGGTGATCAGCTCGCCACAGTGGGGGCACTCGCGAGAGGTGATGCGCCGGTTGAAGCGCTTGACGAAGAAGCCGGGCCGCTTGTCCAGCTCTTCGAGGAGATCGGTGAGGGCGCGCCGGTGGTTGGTCTCGTCAGTGGGCAGGGGGATGCCCGTGTAGTAGTAGGCAGCGAACAGCTCGGTGCCACCCACAAAGTTGACCACCCAGTCCGCCAGCGCGCCGTGGTTGAGCCAGTGGCCCTCCGCGGCGCGCTGCAGGTTCTTCATGTGGTTCTTGCCGTCAAAGAAGAGCGCGACGCGCATCACAGGGCTCCAAAACATCGGTACAGCGGGCGCCGGGGCGCAAAACGAGAACGGCCCAGCATAACGCAGGGCCGCCTCATCTCAAAGGCCAGGGCCGGAGAGGGCCGTGGCGCCGCTGACGCGCCGGAGCCTCTAGCGGAGGGCGTTGGCCGCGGCCTCCTGCAGGAGGGACTGGAGCCTGCGCCCGATCGCGGCGGGCTCGGAGACGTTCCCGTCCATCAGCATCGCGTCGTCGAGGAGCAGCTGCGCCAGGGGCCGCAGGGCCTCGGTCTGCCCCGACTCGTGGAGCTTGACCATGCTCTGGATCAGGGGATGCTTGGGGTTGACCTCCAGGTAGCGCTGCGCGGTGGGCACGTCCTGGTTGGCGGCGCGGAGGATGCGCTCCATATTGCCCGAGATGCCGTCCTCGTCGTCCACCAGCACGCAGGCGGAGTCGGTGAGACGCGAGGAGCCGCGGACCCCCGCCACCGCGCCAGAGAGCTGCTCGCTCATCCAGGGGGTCAGGCCAGTGAGGTCCGCCTTGGAGGCGTCGTCCTCGCTGTCCTCCAGGTCCAGCTCGCCGCGAGAGACCGACTTGAGGGGGATGTCCTCGAACTCGGTGAGGGCCTGCACCAGCCACTCGTCCACCGGGTCGGTGAGCAGGAGCACGTCCCAGCCCTTGGACTTGAAGGCCTCCAGGTGGGGGGACGACAGGGCCTCCGCGCGGGAGGGGGCGGTCAGGTACCAGATCGTGTCCTGCCCCTCCTTCATCGCCTCCTTGTAGGCAGCCAGGGAGATCAGCCCGTCGCTGTCCGGGTGAGAGACCGCGTTGAAGCGCATCAGCGGAAGCAGCAGCTCGCCGTAGGAGGCCTTGTCGTGGTAGTAGCCCTCCTTGATCAGCATCCCGAAGTTGCTCCAGATCTCCGCGTAGCGCTCGGCGGGGGTGGGGCCCTCGGCGCCCTCCTCCACCTCGCGGGTCTCCAGGCGAGCGAGGTCCTTGAGCAGCCGCTTGATAAGGGCCTCTCGGATCTTTCGCACCACCGGGGTCTTCTGCACCATCTCGCGCGAGAGGTTGACCTGCAGGTCCTCGGAGTCCACCACGCCCTTCACGAAGCGCAGCCACTTGGGGAAGATGTCCTTGGCCTGCTCCATGATGAGCACCCGCCGGGCATAGAGGCGCACACCGGCCTCGGTCTCGGGGTAGAACAGGTCATAGGGCCGGGCGGAGGGGATGAACAGCATCGCCGAGTACTGGAGCGGCGAGTCGACCTTGGCGTGGACGCGGAAGGCGGGATCCTGCCAGTCGGTGGCGATGTTCTTGTAGAAGGCGTTGGCGTCCTCCTCGCTCACCTCCGACGGGGCCTTGGCCCACAGGGCCTCGCCCTCGTTGAGGCGGGAGTCCTCCATCATCACCGGCCAGGGCAGGAAGTTGGAGTGCTTGCGGACGATGGCGCGGAGCCTGTGCTCCGCCAGGTACTCCTCCGCGTCCTCGCGGAAGTGTAGGGTGATGCGTGTGCCGCGCTGAGCGCGCGAGCCCTCCTCGATCGCGTAGGTGCCGTCACCGCGGGAGCGCCACAGGATGGGCTTCGCGTCCGGCTCCACCGAGCGGGACTCCACCGTGACCTCGTCGGCGACCATGTAGGAGGCGTAGAAGCCGACGCCGAACTGCCCGATGAGGGAGGGGGCGTCCCCCTTGCTCTCGGCGAGCTGCTTGAGGAAGGTCTTGGAGCCGGAGTGGGCGATGGTGCCCAGGTTCTCGATCGCCTCCGCCTCGGTCATGCCGACGCCGTCATCGTCAATGATGAGCCTCTTGCCCTCCTCGTCCAGCTCGATGCGGATCCCCGGCTCGTCGCCCGCCAGGCCCACCAGGTCGGTGCGGGTGAGGCCCATGAAGTGGGCCTTGTCGAGGGCGTCCGCCGCGTTCGAGAGCAGCTCGCGGAGGAAGATCTCCCGGTCGGAGTAGAGGGAGTGGATGACGATGTCGAGGAGCTGCTGCACCTCGGCCTTGAACTCGTGCTGGGTCATGGTCGCTCCGATGCGTGCAGGGGATGAGATCCCCAAGGGGTTGCGCGCGAGAGCTAAGCACGGGCCGGAGCGCGGCAAGGCGTGGCGTCCGCCGGGGTGGCCGGGGAGGCCAGGGGCGCCACCGCTTCGCTAGGAGTGTCCGCCCATCCCCTGGAGCTCGTCGTAGCCGGGCAGCTTGGAGAGATCGGGCATGATCACGATCTCGATCCGCCGGTTGATGGCGCGCCCCTCGCGGGTCTTGTTGGTGTCCGCCGGGCGGTAGGCGGCGTAGGAGGAGGCGGACACCCGCTCCGCGGACAGGCCGGACTCGATCAAGATCTGGGCGACGGCGATCGCGCGGGCGGCGCCCAGGTGCCAGTTCGAGGGGAAGCGCTCGGTGGCGATAGGCTGATCGTCGGTGTGGCCGGCCACCTGGTAGTCGCGGTCCGGGATGGAGGCCAGCACCGCCGCCACCTCGGCGATCGCGGCGATGCCGTCCTTCGAGAGGGTCGCGCCGCCGGGGGGAAAGAGGATGTCGGTGGCCAGCTCCACCACCATCCGCCCGTCGATGACCTTCACCTTGAGGGTGCCGGCGTCGATCATCGACTGAAAGCGAGCGACCAGGTCTCGGAAGGAGGCGAGGGCCTCGTCCGCGACGGCCTTGCGCTGCTTGAGCTCGGCGAGGGCCTGCTGCATCTGCTCGATGTCCTCCTGCAGGGCCCCCGTCTCGGCCACCTTCTCCGAGAGCCTGCGCTGGGCGTCCGCTAGGTCGGCGCCGAGCTGATCGCGGGTGCGCTCGAGCTGCCGCAGGGTGGCCTCACGCTCCTCCACCACCCCTGAGAGCTCGCTCACCTTCTGGGACAGGGCCTGGTTCTGGAGCACCGCCTCGTCGTACTTCCCCTTGGGGACACAGGCTACGGCAGTGAGGAAAAGGAGGACGTAGGCTGCTCGGAACATAGGTCACCTCTGGTCGCGTCGGGATATTCCAGCGGTGACCGAGGGGCAAGCGCGTCCAATTGCGCGCGCCCCCCCCCTGGCAGAGGTAGGAGGCCCAGAATGAAGACGCTCCCCCAAGTGATGGCCGAGAGAGTGCTAGTGCTCGACGGGGCGATGGGCACCATGCTCCAGCGCTACGACCTGCCCCTCGAGGACTACCTCGGGCTGGAGAACTGCTCGGAGATCCTCAACCAGACCCGCCCAGACGTGATCCGGGCCATCCACGAGCAGTACCTCGAGGCGGGCGCGGACGCGGTGGAGACCAACTCCTTTGGCGGCACCAGGCTGGTGCTGGGGGAATTCGGCCTCGCGGACCAGACCGCGGCCCTCAACCGACGGGCGGCGGAGCTGGCCCGAGAGGCGGCGGACGCCTGGAGCACCCCCGAGCGCCCCCGCTTCGTGTTTGGCTCGATGGGACCCGGCACCAAGCTGCCCTCCCTCGGGCACGTGAGCTGGAACGTCCTGCACGCGGCCTACGAGGAGCAGGCCGCCGCCCTGCTGGACGGGGGCGTGGACGCGCTGCTGGTGGAGACCGCCCAGGACATGCTCCAGGTGAAGTGCGCCCTCTCGGCGATCGAGGCGGTGCAGGCGCGGCGCGCGCGCAGGGCGCTGGTGGTGGCGCAGGTGACGATGGAGACCACCGGCACCATGCTGGTGGGCACCTCGATGGCCGCGGCCCTCGCGGTGCTCGACGCCCTGCCCTGCGACGTGGTGGGGCTCAACTGCGCCACCGGCCCCGACCAGATGGCCGGGCACGTCGCCTACCTGGGCCGCCACAGCCGCAAGCCGATCTCGGTGCTCCCCAACGCGGGCCTCCCCGAGCTGATCGACGGGGTCACCCGCTACCCGCTCTCCCCCGATCAGCTCGCCGAGTGGCACCTGCGCTTCGTGGAAGAGCACGGGGTCTCGATCATCGGCGGCTGCTGTGGCACCACCCCCGAGCACATCGCCGCGGTGGTGGCCGCGGTGGGGCTGCGGGCCCCCCGCCCCAGGCAGGTAGACTGGCGTCCCCAGCTCGCGTCGCTCTACGGGGCGGTAGAGCTCCGGCAGGAGCTGGACGTGTTCGCCATCGGCGAGCGCACCAACGCCAACGGTTCGCGCAGGTTCCGCGCCCTGTTGGTCGACGAGAATTGGGACGGCATCGTGAAGATGGCGCGGCGCCAGGCCAAGACCGGCTCCCACGCCATCGACGTGTGCACCGCCCTGGTGGGCAGGGACGAGGTGCGCGACATGACCGAGGTGCTCTCGCGCCTCAACACCGCGGTGGACGCGCCGCTGGTGGTGGACTCTACCCAGGAGGACGTGCTCCAGGCCGCCCTGAAGTTGATCGGCGGCAGGCCGGTGATCAACTCGATCCACCTGGAGGAGGGCGAGGCGCGGGTGGGGCGGGTGTGCGCCCTGGCCAGGCAGCACGGCGCCGCGGTGGTGGCCCTCACCATCGACGAGGTGGGAATGGCCCGCAAGGCCGAGGACAAGCTCCGCATCGCGCGGCGCCTCTACCATTTGGCGGTGGAGCAGCACGGCCTGCGGCCGGAGGACCTGCTCTTCGACCCGCTCACCTTCACGGTGGCCACGGGGCAGGAGGCCGACCGGCGCCTCGCCCTCGAGACCCTGGAGGGCGTCCGGCTGATCTCCCGCGAATTCCCCGACTGCGGCGTGCTCCTCGGCCTCTCCAACGTCAGCTTCGGCCTCCAGCCCGCGGCCAGGCACGCCCTCAACTCAGTCTTCGTCCACCACGCCCGCGAGGCCGGCCTCACCGCCGCCATCGTCCACGCCAGCGCGCTCACACCGCTCTTCAAGCTGGACCCCGAGGTGCGCAGGGTGGCCGAGGACCTGATCTTCGACCGCAGGGCCCCGGGCTATGACCCGCTCCAGCGCTTCATGGGCCTGTTCGGCGACGAGACCGCGGTGCAGACCCGCGCCGCGGACCGCCCGGTGGAGGTCCGGCTCAAGGACCGGATCGTGGACGGCGACCGGGAGGGGCTGGAGGGCGACCTCGCCGAGGCGCTCACCCGCTACGCGCCGCTCCAGATCATCAACGAGCTGCTCCTGGACGGGATGCGCGTAGTGGGCGAGCTGTTCGGCGCCGGCGAGATGCAGCTCCCGTTCGTGCTCCAGGCGGCGGAGACCATGAAGGCCGCGGTGGCCTTCCTGGAGCCCCACATGGACAAGGCCGACGCGGCGGACAAGGCCAGCATCGTGCTCGCCACCGTGCGCGGAGATGTCCACGACATCGGCAAGAACCTAGTGGACATCATCCTGAGCAACAACGGATACCGGGTCTACAACCTGGGGATCAAGCAGCCCATCGAGGCGATCCTCAAGTCGGTGCGCGAGACCGGGGCCGACGCGGTGGGGATGAGCGGGCTGCTGGTGAAGAGCACGGTGGTGATGCGCGAGAACCTGGAGCTGATGCGAGGGCAGGGCCTCGACCTGCCGGTGGTGCTGGGGGGCGCGGCCCTCACCAGGCGCTACGTGGAGGCGGACTGCGCCCAGGCCTACGGGCAGCCCGTCACCTACGCGGCGGACGCCTTCGCGGGGCTGCGCTTCATGGAGGACCTGGCCGCCAGGAAGGCCGCGGGGACCCTGCGCCCCAGGGCGCCGGAGCCCGCACAGGAGCACGTCGCCTGCTGTGCCCCCGCCCCAACGACGCGCCCCACGGTGGCGGTGCAGCCCTCGCCGGTGCCCGCCGCGCCTGCCGCCGCGCCCCCTCCTGGCCTCCGCCCCCTGCCCGAAGGCCCCCCCCTGTCGGTCGGTCCCCTCGCGGTGGCCCCAGTGCCCGCCGCCCCCTTCCTCGGCACCAGGCTGCTCGAAGGGGTGACGGTCGAGGAGCTGATGCCGTGGGTGAACCGCCGCACCCTGTTCCGCTTCCAGTGGGGCTTCCGGCAGCGCAAGCTGTCCGACGAGGCCTACGCCATCCAGCAGCGCGAGGTGATGGAGCCGGCGCTGGACGCGCTGGTGGCGCGGGTCCAGGCCGAGGGCATCCTCCAGCCCCGCGCGGTGTACGGCTATTTCCCCGCCTACGCCGAGGACACGGAGCTGGTGGTGCTCGACCCCGCGGGGCACTCCGAGCTGGGGCGCTTCTCCTTCCCCCGCCAGACGAGGGCGCCCCACCGGGCGATCTCCGACTACTTCCGTGACGCGAAGGAGCAGCCCGATCTGCTCGGTCTCACCGCGGTCACCATGGGGTCTCGCGCCTCGGAGGTGGCCCGGCAGTGGTTCGCGGAGGGGCGCTATCAAGAGTACCTGTTCCTGCACGGGCTCTCGGTGGAGGTGGCTGAGGCCTTCGCGGAGCACCTCCACGCGAAGATGCGGGCGGAGCTGCGCATCCACGGGTCCGACAGCCCCGACATGGAGCGGATCTTCCAGAAGGGCTATCAGGGCTGCCGCTACTCCTTCGGATACCCCGCGTGCCCAGATCTGGAGCAGAACCGCCTGGTGCTCGACCTGCTGGACGCGGGGCGCATCGGCTTGGTTATGGACCCGGACGGGCAGATGCACCCCGAGCAGTCCACCGCCGCGGTGGTGGTCCACCACCCGGAGGCCAGGTACTACGCGGTGAAGTAGCGTCGCACCGCCACCGACCAGGGCGCGAAGGGGGGCGAGGGCCATCGCCCCGAGGGCGCGCTGGGGGGCGGTCCCCGGCGAGGTCCCACGCGCTGCGATGCCGCGTTTCACTGCGATCATCGGCTCGTTGGACCGTCGCCCGGAGCGGGGACGCGCGGGCGACTGGTCGGTCCCTGCGCGCGCTCAGCGTCCGTTGGGCCGGTACGCGGGGGTTGTACCCAATCCAACCCCGCCGGATCGGGGCGCGCTGACCCGCCCCCAGACAGGAGGTCCGGTCCGAGCGCACAAGGTGGTGGAACCACCCGCCTGTCCGAGGCTCGCCATGACCCAGCGCCCGGCGCGGTGCGCGGGACACGCGCCGAGATGACTGGTTCGTTCGCGCTAGCACCCGGCCGCGACGCTCCACGGCCCCAGCGGGGGCGGCGAAGGGCTGCTAAGCCCGCGCAGATCGGGCACGATTCTCGCGATGCCGTCCATAGCGGAGGATCTGCCCGCTGAATCGACGGCTATCGCAAGCAGAAAACAGACGCGAAGGCCGGTTCTCCTGCCAGAGGGCTTCGTCGGTCGGCCTTGGCGCTGGAGGGGCGGCCCCTGGGCCCTCGAGGCGCGGGCCGCGCGCGCCTCGGAGCGCTTGGCCTTGGCACTACGGCGTGACCCCCAGCTCCTGCTGGAAGTGCTCCAGATCCGCCAGAGCCTCGCTGAGGGTGACGTCCTCCTCGGGGCGCCGGTCGTCCCGCAGCCAGCCCACCACGCGCCGCATCTCGGTGGTCGCGGCGCGGAGGTCCCCCAGGTTGGCCTCGCTCCAAGCCAGCTGGTAGGCGGCGTAGGGGGCCAGGGGGTCGTCGGGGTGCTCGTCAACGAGGGCGCGGAAGGCCTGGCGGGCGGCCTCCCAGTCACCGGCGTTGTAGGCCTCAGCGCCCAGCACGAGCGGCGAGTCGAGGCGCCCGGACGCCCCTGCGGTGTCTTCGGGAGCCTGGGCAGCAGCGGCGCGCGGGGCCCGTGGCGGTGGGGCGGTCGGCGCGGCCTCCGCGCGCCCCAGTGGTCCCGGCGCGATGGGTGGACGCTCCGCGGAGCGCCCCCGCGCCATGCCTGCGGGCTCGGGCACATCGGGATCCCGGCTGCCGACCAGGAGCGCGGTGAGCACCAGCGCGCCCAGCAACAAGGAGGAGAGGAGGATCGCCCTGCGCACGGTCTCTTCCGGGTGGTGAGGTGGGAGGGGGTAACGCTGCTCTGGCCAGGGGCCAACGGCGCCTGTCGCCTTAAGGCACACCCCGCAGGCGAGAGATCGCCGCTACAGCCCCACCCGCACCCGCGCGCTGGTGCTGAGCTGCACGTCCTCGCGGGGACAGGTCCTGAGCAGGGGCGAGGCGCTCACCTCTGCGCCCTGCTCCAGGTAGGGCTGCAGGTTGAGGGTGTCGTCCACGATCAACGCGATGGTGACCGCGTCTTCGGGGATGTCCTCCGCCCAGGCGACGGTGCGGCGCGGCAGGCCTGAGGCGCCGACCACCTCCACCTCCAGCCCCGCGAGGAAGCCCAGGCTGTCGGTAGGCTGTGGGGACGCGGGCACGGGGGACTGGGTGAGGGTCAGGGCGGTGAGGTAGGCCTCCTTGGCAGGGCCATTGGCCTGGGCGTCCACCTGGTCCTCGATCTCTGGCCCCAGCAGGTCGAACGCCCCCTGGAGCACCGCGCGGGTCACGTCCACCACCGGCGCCTCCAGCACAGAGGGCAACAGCTCGGCGAGGGAGGGATCGGGGCACAGGAGGTTGCCCTCGATCACCGTGGGCGCGGTCTCCACCGAGACCGGGAAGCTCAGGGTGCAGGCGGAGAGCAGGAGGAGGAGGGGCATGGGAGCTCCGTGGGTGCTGTCGGGGTGAGCCCGCAGCCACCGCACCTGTGGCGGGAATCTGTCGCCCCTGTGGGCTAGCCCTGGCGAACGCGTGAGCACATCGAGGGGCACCGATCCGCTGGCCTCTCGACGCGTGTCCTTGTCCCTACGCTCGTCGCGCACAAAAGCACGCTTCCTCCAAAGGGAACGGCGGCCACACGCCAAAATGCCTAGCGACTCGGCGCCCGTTTACAGTCTGGAAGATTCGACGAGCGACTTCAGCTGATGCTCCTGTGGAATGATGAAGCGCGTCCTGTGAGACTGTCCGGCTGATTGACCAGTGCCCATCGAGGCAGGTTCGTGCGTGGAGGCCCGCGCCCGGTGGAGGGCGCACGCTGGAGCGTGACCACCACGACGGCGGGGAGGTCGCGGACGAGACCGCCCGCTGTGCGACGGGAGCGGACGATGACGCTGGATGCGCTGGTGGACGCCGGGGTGACCGCCCGCTGTGCGACGGGAGCGGACCCCTGACCGCCGCGCTAGCTCGGGGCGTCGTCCCAGCGCCAGCGGACCGCGCCGAGGTCGAGCCGGCCGGCCTCATCGAAGACCTGCCCCTCCGCCTCCAGCCGCCGCCGCTGCGCGTCCCCTCTCAGCAGATCGCCCCGGAGCGAGAGGGTGCCCTGCCGGTTGATGACCCTGTGCCAGGGCACGTCGGTGTCTGCCGGCAGGGCGGAGAGCGCCCAGCCCACCTGGCGGGCGGCGCCGGGGTTGCCGATGATCCCAGCCACGTCGCCGTAGGTGGTGACGCGCCCCGCGGGCACCCGCCGCACCGCCGCCGCCACCCGCTCGCGAAAGCCACCTTCCAAGTTCCCAGCCATCTCTTCCTCGCGGTGACATGATGCTGCCATACTATAGTCTGTCCGTGAGACTCATCGAAAGGAGCTCCCATGTCCCTCTCTCGCAGCGCTCTCCTCGCGCTCGCTCTCGCAGGCTGTGCCGGTGACAAGGGCATCAGCGTCTACAACACCGACCCGATGGTGTCGCTGATCGAGCCCACCGACGAGTCCCACTTCAGCGAGGGCGAGATGATCCGGTTCCGCGCCCTCATCAACGACGACGGGCCGCTGTCGGACCTCACGGTCACCTTTCAGTCCGACATCGACGGACCGCTAGAGACCTTCTCTGGCATCGACCAGAGCGAGGTGCTCTTCGAGATCGCGCGCCTTCAACCTGGGAACCACATCATCACCGTGCAGGCGGTGGACGTGGAGATGGCCAAAGGTGAGGACCAGCTGGAGCTGACCATCGAGGCGCTGGAGCGAGAGCCCACCATGAGCGTGGTACACCCCGTCTCCGGGGAGTGGGCCTACGAGGGCGACACCTTCCGCCTGGTGGCGCTGGTGTCCGACGCGCAGGACCCACCGGAGGACCTGGTGGTGTCCATCACCTCGCTCCAGCAGGGGGCGCTGTGCTCACCGGTCCCCGATCTGAGCGGGCGGGTGGAGTGCGAGCCCACCTTCAGCGGCGGCGATCACGACCTAGTGTTCAGCGTGACCGACACCGAGGGCCTCACGACCACCGTCAACGCCTTCCTCACCGTGGTGCCGCTCACCGAGCAGGACACCGATGGGGACGGCTGGACCACCCTCCAGGGCGACTGCGACGACTCGGACGACGACGTGTACCCAGGCGCCAAGGAGTTCTACAACGGGCAAGACGACGACTGCGACACGGTGATCGACAACGACACCGTCGCCTATGACGACGACGGGGACGGCCAGACAGAGCTCGCGGGGGACTGTGACGACAGCGATCCAGACGTGTACGACGGCGCGGAGGAGGTGTTCGATACGGTCGACAACGACTGCGACGGAGAGGTCGACGAGGGCACCTCCGCGGTCGACGATGACGGAGACGGGCAGACTGAGCTGGCGGGGGACTGCGATGACACAGACCCGACGGTCTACACCGGCGCGCCGGAGCTGGACGACGGCCAGGACAACGACTGCGACGCGCTCATCGACGAGGGCACCCTCCACTACGACGACGACGGCGACGGGATGACCGAGGCGGGTGGCGACTGCAACGACGCCGACGCCGCCGTCTACCAGGGCGCGCCAGAGAGCCACGACCTGAAGGACAACGACTGCGACGGGGTCATCGACGAGGGCACCGCGTGGTTCGACGATGACCTGGACGGGATGACCGAGGTGGGCGGTGACTGTGACGACGCCAACCCCACCGTCTACCAGGGCGCGAGCGAGCAGGCGGACGGCCTCGACAACGACTGTGACGGCACGGTGGACGAGGGCACCTCGCGCTACGATGACGACGGAGACGGCCAGAGCGAGGAGATGGGGGACTGCAACGACGCAGATCGCTGGATCTACGACGGCGCCGACGAGGTGTACGACCTGAAGGACAACGACTGCGACGGCTTCATCGACGAGGGCACCGACTACTACGACGACGACGGCGACGGGATGACCGAAGAGGAGGGCGACTGCGACGACGAGGACATCCACGTCTACGACGACGCCCCAGAGCTGCTCGACGGGATCGACAATGACTGCGACGGGGCGATCGACGAGGGCACCACCGCCGGCGATGACGACGGAGACGGCTTCTCCGAGGCCCAGGGGGACTGCGACGACGGGGATCCGGGCATCAACCCCGACGCGGCCGACGATCCGGACATCTACTACGAGGACTCCAACTGCGACGGCATCGACGGTGACATCGGGGACGCGATCTTCCTGGACCCCAGCTCCGGCTCCGACTCCCGCGCCGGGACCAGCCCCTCGACCTCGGTACGGACCCTGGACGCGGCGTACACCAAGGCCCTCGCGGCGGGGCGGGACTGGATCCTGATCGCCGGAGGCGCGGTCACGCTCACCGGTGACTTCCGGGAGGGCGTGTCGATGGCGGGGGGCTACGTGGTGGCCTCGTCCTGGTCGCGGCGCACCTCGACGGTCCCGTCGATCGCGGTGCCCTCCTCGGGCAAGGTGCTCTCTGGCTGGGCGGAGCCGACTCAGTGGCAGCAGGTCGACATCGTAGGCGGCAGCACCAGCGCGGTGGGCGGATCGGCCTTCGCGCTGCGGCTCCACAGCTCCGCCGGGCTCACCCTGCTCAACACCGGGGTGCGGGCGGGCAACGCGGGGCCTGGGAGCCCAGGGAGCGCGGGCTCGGCGGGGGCCAACGGGACCCAGGGAGGCAGCGGGGCCAACGGCTGCACCGAGAGCTCTGCCTGGGGCTGCGACAACTGCAGCAGGCCGGCGGGCGGCGCGGCGGGCACTGGCGGCAACGCCGGCGGGGTCGGCGGCCTCCCTGGACACGAGACCGGGAGCGGCCTGGCGGGCGCTGGCGGCGCTGGCCCGCTGGGGGACGGGGGCGCGGGAGGCGCCTACCGCAACGCTGGCAGCCCTGGCGCCGCGGGAGGCCCCGGCGGTCCAGGGACAAACGGCGCGGCGGGGGCCTCGATCGGGAGCTTCTCTACCAGCGGCTACGCGGTCGCGAGCGGCGGCACGGGCACCGCGGGGAGCGCGGGCGGCGGCGGCGGCGGCGGTGGCGGCGGCGGCGGAGGGGACAGCTACTGCGACTCCTACGGCGGCGCGGGCGGTGGCGGCGGCGGCGGCGGCGTGGGGGGTGGTGCTGCCACCCCAGGCACAGGCGCTGGAGCGTCGGTGGCGATCCTGCTGGTGGACTCGGACCTGACCCTGGAGGGCGCGGTGGTCGCCAGTGGCTACGGAGGCTCTGGGGGCGCTGGTGGCACCGGCGGCGCGGGAGGTGTCGGCGCGGCCGGCGGCCCGGGCGGTGACAGGGACGACGATGATGGCCCCGGCGGCTACGGCGGCAAGGGGGGCGACGGGGGCGGGGGCGGCCACGGCGGGGGCGGGGGCGGCGGCCCCTCCATCGGGGTGATGTGCACCTCCGGCTCCACCCTCACCGAGCGGACCGGGGTCAGCTACGCGGTAGGCAGCGGCGGTACGGGCGGCGCGTCCTCCGGAAACCGCGGCGCGGACGGCAAGGAAGCCACCAAGTCGGGCTGCTGATCCTGGCCTGTGGGCGGGCCGCGGGGTGGGTCCCGCGGCCCTTGTGGCGCCGACGCGAGGGACACCACGCGCTCCGGCGCCTGCGGGGCCGCGCGGGGCAGGAAGCCCCCCCTCGGGTGTGCCGGCCCGCAGCGAGGCCCGTCCCCACCCGGAGCGCAGCAGGTGGCCACAGGTCCGAGGCCTGCCCTGGCGCGAGCCAGCACGCCCCCACAGCCGGTGTGCCGGCCCGCAGCGAGGCCCGTACCCACCCGGAGCGCAGCAGGAGGCCACAGGTCCGAGGCCTGCCCTGGCGCGGGCCAGCACGCCCCCACAGCCGGTGTGCCGGCCCGCAGCGAGGCCCGTACCCACCCG
>JAFGVK010000096.1 GCA_016938035.1 Deltaproteobacteria bacterium
GCTCCTGTCGAGGGGCTCCTGTCGAGGGGCTCCTGTCGAGGGGCTCCTGTCGAGGGGCTCCTGTCGAGGGGCTCCTGTCGAGGGGCTGTGGCCGCAGCGGTACGGCCCCTGGGGCACGCGGCGCCCTCCGCAGCGGAGCACGCCCAGCGCCCACAGTCGTCGAGCTCGCGGGCCCCCTTCCCCCCGTCGCTACAGCTCGCGCGACCACTCGGCGCGGTCGGATGGCTCGGCGCACAGGTCGGAGAGGCGGACGGTGGCGCTGTAGGAGCCAGCGGTCAGGGTGCCCATGTCCATCTCGAGGTACAGCCCGGAGAGCGCGGTGCCACCCGGAAAGTTGGAGCAGAGCCACGCGCTGCTGTCCTGGGCCATCGAGGGCGCGATGAGGCTCCAGCTCACCTCGCCGCAGCCGAGGTTGTCGTCCAGATCTTCAAAGGGGAAGCGCAGCACCAGGTGGTCGCCGATGGCCACCTCGCTGGCGGGGGCACCGTTGACCACCAGCTGCGGCGCCCCAACGGTCGGCGCGCGGTTGCCATCACAGCCACCGTCGCAGTCCTCCTCGTTGTCCTCGCAGCTGAAGCTCTGATCCGTCAGCCCGCGATAGCCCATGCCCTCGACGCTCTGCTGGGTGTCGTCCTGCTGGGTGTCGTCCTGCTGGGTGTCGTCCTGGGGCTCGTCACCACACGCGAGGAGCACGAGTGCCACGAACATCATCCTCACCTCCAATGAAGACACTGTAGATCAGCGAGCGCCGAGGCGCGAGGGGTGTCGCGCGATGAATGTCCGCACCGTTGTCCCGCGACAGCGGTGTCCCAAGGGCAGGATGAGGGAGCAGGCGACCCGCTAGGCGGTTCCGGGAGGGGGGGCCACGACAGGTGAGCGTGGTCGCAGAGCGCTCAGCCTTCGGTGGATCGTGCGCTCACCGACGAACACATCTCGAATTCCAACGCTTCAAGCAGGAGAAAGACGACACCGGCTCGTTCAACGCAGACACGTCGGGGATCAGGTCCAACGCGGGAGACACCCGCCTCATCGCTTGGAGCCTCGCCGCGACCCGGCTCAACCACGCCCCGGGACAGGACACCATCGCCGAGGAGAGCCAGGCGGAGCACAACGGCAGGCGGGGCGCGGTGTCTGCGACGGCGCGGGGCGACCAGCTCCGCAAGGACGCCGAGTCCCCCTCTGGCAAGCTGGTCTCGCGGTACATGGACGACGACATGCTGCGCCCAGAGCGCCAGCGTGGCAAGGCCACCTCCAGGTGTTCGACTACCTGAGCAAGTCGCTCGATCGTCACCCTGGGAACCTGATGATGGATCCCGGGACGGGTGCGGTCCAGGGCCTCGGCAACGACCTCTCGTTTGGCGCCACCTTCGCCGGAGAGTAGGCCGACGCTACGAATTTCATGCCCGATCCGATCGACAGCAGTGTGGCCTCCGCCGTCGAGGGGCTGTCGGCGAGGGACCTGCAGGAGCTCCTCCGCGATGAGGGGGCGAAGTTCAATCACCTGTCGCCGGAGGAGATCGCCGCCGCGCTGGAGCGGCGCACCAACCTCCAGGGGCACATCGCCGCTGTGCGAGCGGCGCCTCGATCGTGGAAGAGCGGAATGAAGCATTCTATCCGAAGATCCCACAGTCCGTTCGGGGCGGGGGTGGCGCGATCGACCCCAGCATGAAGCCCCGCAACCACAGCGCTGCGGCCGTGAAGGAGCTGAACAACGCCCGCACCATGCCGGCAGCCCCGGAGCCCGGGAAAGTGCAGCTGATGCTCCCTCAGGGGCCGTGAGGCAACCAGCGCGGCGCGCACCAGGGGACGGGGCCGAAGGGGATCTTCGGGCGCTCCGCCCTGGAGCGCCTGTCCGGGGTCGCGGGCTGATCAGCCCCTCGCTTCCCCCACCATCGCCCACAGGGCGCTCATCCTCCCCACCCCGCGGTGGAGGGCGAGGGCCAGCTCCTCCTCCGTGCCCACCCACCGCACCGCCTCGCTAGCGCGGGTGAGGCCGGTGTAGATCAGCTCGCGGGTCTGTGCGGGAGAGGCCCGGCCGGCGAGCACCACCGCCACCTCGTCGTACTGGGAGCCATGGCTCTTGTGGATGGTCATCGCCAGGGCGGGGGCGTGGGCGGGCAGGCGGGCGGGCGGGCGATCGCCACCTCGCGGAGGAGGCGCCGGACGTCCACCGTCACCGGGAACACCACCGTCAGCTCGCGGCCGGAGGGGAGCACCAGGCCGATGTCCCCGTTCCGGAGATCCGCCGCGGGGGTGTTGCGGGTGACCAAGACCGGCATCCCCAGCCACAGGCCCCCCTGGCTCGGGAGCCGGGCCCTGCGGCTTCCCCAGGCGGCGCTGAGCGCGGCCCTCACCCGCACCCCCAGTGCCGCGTTGAGGCCCGAGACGCCCAGCGGACCCCGCCGGTGGGCGGCGAGGACCCTGTACCGATCGAAGGCGACCAGCAGCTCCTCGCGCGCGCCCTCTGCCGCCGCGAGCCCACCGGCGCGCAGGTGCCCGGCTAGGAGCCCGGCGTAGCCCGTGTCCTCGCGCAGCCAGGGGGCCGCGAGCTGGTCGAGCAGCGCGGCCTCGGGCCGGCCCCGCTGCGGGGTGGGCACTAGCTGGCGCACCCTGTCCGGGCGGGGGTCGCCCGCGACGACCGACTCCCTGCCACAGAGCAGGTCCAGGGCCCGCGCCAGGCTCTTGTCGGTGTTCTCCAGGATCGCCTGCACCGCCGTCGCCAAGGTGGGGGCGTGGGCGAAGCGGAAGTTCACGTGGAAGCGGGCGATGCGTGGCCCGAGGGCGCCGCCGCGCTCCTGCGAGAGCAGGTCCGCGAGCGCCGTGCCCGCCTCGACGCTGGCGAGCTGGTCCTGGTCGCCGAGGAGCACCACCCGCGCGCCGGGGCGCACCGCGTCGAGGAGCCTCCGCATCAGCACCGCGTCGATCATCGAGGCCTCGTCCACTAGGATCAGATCGGGGGGGATGGGCGCCTCACCGTGGTAGCTCGGTGCGCCGGTGTGGGGGTGGATCTTGAGGAGCCCGTGGACGGTGTGGGGGGCAGCGCCTTCAGCCGCTGGTTGACCTCCCGGTATCGCTCCCGGAGCGCGGGAGCGGCGTCGGCACCGAGCAGATCGTTCCCCGTCGCCTCGGTCATCCGCACCGCGGCCTTGCCGGTCGGGGCGGCTAGGCGCACCCGGAGACCGGGGTGCTGGAGCAGCAGGGCCGCCACCAGACGCAGGATGGAGTAGGTCTTTCCGGTGCCAGGGCCGCCGGTGATCACCGTCAGGCAGGCGGTGGCGGCGGTGCGGATCGCGGCGGGGCCCTGCTTGAGCGCCTCGCCCGGGCGAAACAGGTCGCCGATGGTCTCCTCCAGGGCCTCGGCGTCCAGGTCTGGAAGATTCGACGAGCATCTTCACCTGATGGTTCCTTTGGAAGGACGAAGCGCTTCCTGTGAGACGGTCCGGCTGATTGACCCTTGCCCCTCATCCGGCCCGGCGTGGGCGGTCAGAGCAGCCGGGCTGGCCTGTTCCGGAGGCCAGGGCCGCTGCTGCCGGTGGCTACCCTCGGACCACCTGGGCCCCAGCGCGAGGCCGCGCGCCTTCGGGACCGCTCACACCACGGTGCAGCGCCGAGGCGCGAGGATGGGCGCCGGGGAGGCGGCGAGGATCATCGTTTGGCCCAGGTCTGCTCACCGCCTGCCGGGCCGGCGGAGGGAGAGCGCACTGCCAGCGCGCTGAGATTTCAAGGACCGACGTCCTTATGGCCGCCGCCGAGGGGCCTTCGCCCTCCATGGTCACCCCCGTTGGGGCCGGGGACCGCGCCCCCCCCCAAGCCCCCCCCCCCCCCCGGGCCTGCCGCCCCCCCTCCTCCCGCGCGCTCCCGCCCCCCCCCCCCTCC